>NZ_CALEVF010000065.1 GCF_937920395.1 uncultured Clostridium sp.
TATATAATTGTAAAGCCTTGAAGTCACTTGACTACAAGGTTATGAAATTAACTATAATAATATATTAATAGGGGGAATTAGAATGTTAGAACAAGAAGGAAAAAATGCAAAAAACACAGATGGTCAAATAGCAATGAAAGATGGAAAAATAGTTAAATCCAATTCTAAAAATGCAGCAAGACCTGCTTTCTTGAACACTTTTATGGCTAGCATTATAGATTTAATAGTTATTGGTGTTATATCAACAGTAATAGTATTTTTAGCAGATGCTGTGCTTAGAATATCAGGATATGCATTAACTCAAAAATTTGGAATGATATTTGTTGCTTTTATGGTTGTGATGGTATTATATATGAGTATAATGGAAAGTGGAAAAATGTCTGCTACACTTGGAAAGAAAGCATCAGGATTATTTATTACTAAACGATAGGAGTTTGTGAAAAAAATATGCAAAGAAGAAAAGAATATGAATTTAATATAGAAGCGTTAGAATTTCCAGCACAAGGGATAGCATACTATGAGGGTGAAAAGGTAATGATTAAAAATACATTGCCAGGTCAAAAAGTAATTGCTAAAGTATCAAGAAAGAAGCCATTAGTAGTAGAAGCAAAACTTGTAAAAATACTTGAAGATGTAGACTATAAAGTTGAACCTCTTTGCAAAATCACTGAATTTTGTGGAGGATGTAGTCATCAATTTCTATCTTATGAAAAACAATTAGAATTTAAAAAGCAACAGGTATTAAAATTGTTTGAAGACGAAGAAATAAAAGACTTTGAATTTTTGGGTATACAGCAGAGTCCTGAGCAATTCGAGTATAGGAATAAAATGGAATTCACTTTTGGTGATTTTAGAAAGAACGAAGAATTAACTTTAGGTATGCATACAAAAGGAAGAAGTTTTAGCATAGTTACTGTTGATGATTGTAAAATAGTTGATGTAGATTTTAGAGAAATTTTAAAATTAGTATTAAATTATTTTACAGAGCTAAAATTGCCACATTACAATGTAATGGAACGTAAGGGATATTTAAGAAACTTAGTGATTAGAAAGGCAAAAAATACTGGTGAAATATTAGTTAATTTAGTAACCACATCACAGATGGATTTAGATCTTAGCGAAATTACGAGTAAACTTAAAGAATTAAAATGTGCTGGTGTTATTACAGGAGTAATGCATACATATAATGACTCATTATCTGATATAGTTCAAGCTGATAAAACTGAACTATTATACGGAAAAGATTATATTATGGAAAATATATTAGATCTTAAGTTTAAAATAAATCCTTTTGCTTTTTTTCAAACAAATTCGAAAGGTGCAGAAAAACTTTATAGTATCGTTAGAGATTTTTTAGGTGATTCAGAATCAAAAGTTGTGTTTGATTTATATTGCGGAACAGGAACGATAGGTCAAATTGTCGCAGCTAAAGCTAAAAAAGTCTTGGGAATTGAATTAATAGAAGAAGCAGTTGCTGCTGCAAATGAAAATGCAAGAATTAATGGATTAGACAATTGCGAGTTTATAGCAGGTGATGTATCTAAGGTTATAAAAGATGTAAAAGATAAACCTGATAGTATTATCTTAGATCCTCCAAGAGCAGGTGTTCATCCTATAGCATTAGATTATGTAATAAAGTTTGATGCACCACACATAGTTTATGTTTCATGTAACCCTAAAAGTTTAGTTGTTGATTTAAAAGAAATGATCAATAACGGATATAAAGTTAATAAGGTGATATTGATGGATATGTTCCCTCATACTCCACATATTGAAACTATTGTTGATATAGTTAAGGCATAACTGGCGAAGCCATATATGCTAATCATCAATATACGGTAATTAAATAAAAATGATAGAACTAAGGATTGAGTTTCCTTAGTTCTTTTTTTTTTATGCATTTTAATCTAGATAAATATAAGTTATATGTAAATATAGAGGTTAATTGGAATAAATGGTATAATTATTAAAAGATTATTCAAAAGTTTGAAGCAGAAGGATAGTGCTGGTAACAATTAATTTACATAAGGGGAGAGAAATGAATATTAAAATCAAAAAATGCATTAAAAGTTCTTTTTCAGTAATTGGTAAAGAAGGTTCAACGAATGATGGAAATGGTTTTGTAAATAAGTTATGGGAAAATGCTGATAATCACTATAATGAGATTGAATTTTTGGCAAAGAAAGATGAAAAGGGAACTATTTTAGGCTTTTGGGGACTGATGAGTGATTTTTCAAGAAATTTTAAACCGTGGGAAGAGAATACTACAAATGGATTATATTTAGCAGGGGTAGAAGTTAGGGATAATGTTGAAGCACCTGATACCTGGATAAAGTGGACAGTTCCTTCATTTGAGTATCTTTATATCAAAGTGGATAATGAATATGGAGAAGCCTTTTCCTATGTTTTAAATTACATGGATAATAATAACATTAAATTAGCGGGTGCTGTATTTGATTATAATTGTCCTGAAGAAAATGGGCAATTGTATTTATTTTTCCCAATAAAAAGGTTATAAGTTACTATGTCATTAGGTAAATATAATTTTAAATTGTTTGATTCATAATTTCCATAAATATTGCATTAATCATAAAACTACGATTAATGGCGATTATTAAATGTGGTAAATTACCAACGTAATAATTTAAATTTAATAAAAGGGTGGAATAAAAATGGATTGTAAAAAAAGAGCAGGTGAAAAAGCAGTTGAGTACATTCAAGATGAAATGATTATTGGGCTTGGAACTGGGTCTAGTGTTTATCACACAATTGTAAAATTATCTGAGAAAGTAAAACTTGTTTGTTTCGACTTAGACGATACTTTAATTAGAGAAATACATTCCGTAATGTTGCCATGCATTTTAAATGGGAAAGAAAATGAGCACTCTTTAATTCAAAAGCAGGAAGAGTTATTTTAAATTGTTCATATAAAGAAAATTAAATTAAATATTGTTTACAATATGAAAGGATATGAATTTAATGTTAAAGCTGGGGTTAATAAGTGGAACAGTAAAGATTGAAGAATACAATCCTGAATGGAAAGATGAGTTCCTAAAAGAGGAAACATTGTTGAAAAAGCAATTACAAGATTATGATGTTGATATACAGCATGTTGGTAGTACATCAATAGTAGGATGTCATGCTAAACCAATAATTGATATAGCAATAGGCGTTGAATCTTTAGAGTATGGAGAACAACTAATTCCAGTATTAAGAAACATTGGATATATATATAATGGAGATGGGCATATAGCTGGGAGACACTTTTTTAAGAAGAAAGATGGAGAATTAAGTACGCATTATATACATGTAGAACCAATTAATGGTAAGCTATGGAATAATCACATTTTATTTAGGGATTATTTAAATAAACATCCGCTAATTATTATAAAATATTCTAATCTCAAAAAATATTTAGAAAAAGATTTTTTTAATAATATAAATAAGTATGCAATAGGAAAAAATCCTTTTATTGAAAAAGTTATTGAAACTGCAAAAGGAGAAAAAAATAAGAAATTATAATCCAAGAAAATATTTAAAAAAACGTTATGAATATTGCGATTATATTATTTTTTTATATACAAATTCATTTATACGATTATATAGAATTTTAAGACGCTGGATTCGGCAAAGAACGGGGAAGGAAGCATATAACACCAAGCCAACATTAAAGTTCTTATGGATGAATATAAAGTGGCATAATGAATTTAACAATTATAGGAAACAGTTAATATCTGAATTATTGCAATGTGGATTAAAATATAAAAGATTTAAAAATGCAAATGATGTTATCAAATTTTGTTATAACACATATGAATTAAAATGAGTCTGAAGAATATCACTAATTTATATTTAAGGTACAATCTTCTCTAAAATTTTATCAATCGTAAAAGTAGAATATATTCAACATTGTAAAAAACAGTGAAGTGATAAAACTATTGAGGAAGTAAACTATGGAATATTTTTATTAATACCAAAAGAATATCTTTATCGTGGACCATTGGTATACGATAACTGTGATTATAAGTATAATTGTGCCGTAACTGTAGAATTATGTTTTATTGATATATTGGGAAGGAGATTTATATGGTTATAAATCAAATATCAGAGAGAATATACTACTTGCCTTTCGATGAAAATACAGACAGACCAAATATTGGGTATATTTTCGGGAATAAGTATTCGATTATGATTGATTGTGGTAATTCGCCCAAACATCTTTCTTTATTTTATGCTGGACTTGAAGAGAGACATCTTCCTATTCCACAAATTGCTATTATTACACACTGGCATTGGGATCATACCTTTGGTATGAGATCATTTAATGGGATGACGATTGCAGGACAAATTACCAATAATAAACTGAAAGAAGTCATGAAATGGAAATGGACTGACAAAGCTATGAAAGATCGCCTTGTAAATGGTGAAGAAATTGAATTTTGCGATAAAAATATCCGAAAAGAATATAAGAATTTATCAGAAATTTGTGTGAAATCAGCTGATGTGATATTCGATAGTAGTATTTCAATTGACCTTGGGGGGATTACCTGTACAGCATTTTATTGTCCATCACCACACTCAAAAGACAGTGTGATTATCTATGTTCCAGAAGAGAAAATATTATTTTGTGGAGATGCAGATTCTCGAGACTTTTACGATAATAAGGGAGAACGTGAAGTTGGACGAGTAAAACAATATCGGGATGTTCTGATGAAAATTCCATTTGAAGTCTACTTACATGGTCATTGTGAACCATTGAGACGTGAACAGGTATTTATAGATTTAGAAAAAATGATTGAAGGTAATTAAAATAAAAAATACCATATAAAGCTAATTGCTGCAGAAAAGCAAAAGAACTATTGCCTTAATCGTTATTCTACGATATATGAATATTTGTAACAAAATGTGATTTAATGAGCAATGTAAATAACTCAATAAATAGTAATTTGAAAGGAAGCTATATTATGGGAGAATTATCAAAACTACCTAATATCGGGAAAGAGGTTGAAAGTCAGTTAAATAAAGTAGGAATATTCACTTATAATGAATTAAAAGATATTGGTACAGAAGAAGTGTGGCTGAAAATACAAAAAATCGATACTTCGGCATGTATTCATAGATTGTTAGCACTTGAAGGTGCAATTCATGGTATTAAGAAAACAGCATTGCCTCAGGAGCGTAAAGAAGAACTAAAAGATTTTTATAATTGGCACAAAATATAATTATTTTTTTGAGAGGAGAGGAAAGGTATGAAGAAACTTATAATAATAAATGGAACTATGGGAGTCGGAAAAAGTGCAACGTGTAAAGAATTGAATAAAACTCTTGATAAATCTGTTTGGCTTGATGGTGATTGGTGTTGGATGATGAATCCGTTTATTGTAAATGATGAAAATAAACAAATGGTTGAAGATAATATAATATATTTGTTAAGAAAGTTTTTATGTAATTCGTCTTTTGAATATATAATTTTTAATTGGGTAATTCATAGGGAAGAAATATTTGATATGATATTAAAAGGTGTTAATGATTTGGAGTTTGAATTGTTTAAAATAACTCTTATATGTTCACAAGAGAACCTTAAAAATAGAATATTGAAAGATATAAAAAATAATATAAGAACAGAAAATAGTTTGGAAAAAAGTTTAGATCGACTTCATTTATATCAAGAGATGAACACAATAAAAATTGATACAAGTAACATTACTATTTCTGAAACTACAAATAAAATCAAAGATATTATCTATACTTAGACTTTGAAATAATTTATTGGGAGGACTATTAATAAAAATGAGTTTGGTATGCCAAAGCTTATTGAGAGTAACAGTATTAAAAGATGTGCAAAATTGCCATAGGTGATAGCAATATTAAAATATGTATTTATTTAAATTAATAGAGGAGAGGCTTTAATGAGGAAATGGCAACGAAATTATATTATATGTTTTATATTTACTTTTTTATTATTATTTATAAATGTTCAGGTATTTGCAGGTACAGTAATTCGTGTAAGTAAAGTAAGTATAAATAAAAATAATGATACTTTAGTAGCAGGGCAGACAGATATACTAAAGGCAAAATTTACACCAACAAACGCAACAAATAGAACTGTAAAATGGAGATCTTCAAATAATACAATAGCAAAAGTAGATATTTGGGGCAAAGTAACATCATTAAAGGCAGGAATTACAACTATTACTGGAGTAACGGCTGATAAAGGATTAAAAGTTGCTTGTAAAATAACTGTTAACCCTAAGCCAATAATTCGTGTAAGTAAAGTAAGTATAAATAAAAGTACTAATACTTTAGTAGCAGGGCAGACAGGTATACTAAGGGCAACATTTACACCAACAAATGCAACAAATAGAACTGTAAAATGGAGATCTTTAAATAATACAATAGCAAAAGTAGATATTTGGGGTAAAGTAACATCATTAAAGGTAGGAACTACAACTATTACAGGAGTAACGGCTGATAAAGGATTAAAAGTTGCTTGTAAAATAACTGTTAAACCAAAACCTTATGTTCCAAGTTTGAAGTTGTTATTTAATTTAAATGATACCCACAATTTTCAATCACTCACTTATTTTAATAATTATATATACTGTGGATTTGATGTTGGAAGTGGACAAGGAGAAATATCTAAGTATAGTATGACAGGTACAAAAATATCACAAACAAAACCTATGAAAATAGGACACTCAGCCGACCTTGGATATAGAACTAAAACTGGAAACATCTATATGGCAAACGGCGGTGGTACAGCAAAAACACATGTATATGTTGTTAATTATGCCAGTAGCAAAGTAATGACTGATTTAAACTATGAAAGTCTCGGTACTTCTGCATTACTTGCAATAGACAACGTTCATGACTATTTAATATTGCATACTATTTTAAGTGGTGGGGACTTTGGAAGTCTAAGATTTACTATAATAAATTTAGCTAATATGAAAGTCATAAAAACTTTTATTAAACCTAATCAAGGACGACCACAAGGTCTTGAATCTAATGGTAGATACATTTATTACTATACAAATAATAAGATTATGACATTTGATTATAATGGAAAAGAAATCGCTGCTAAATATTTTAATGAACCAGGTGAGAGTGAAGGAATAGCAATGGTCTTGGATAATAATGTACAACATTTGATTGTAGGATATAATCTTGAAAATAGAATTTATGAGTATAAATAAATTTTTATAAAAGTTTTAAAACGAGATAACTATGCTAAAGAAGTGGAGGAATACGCATATGGATATAATATTTGAGTTAGCAAAAGAATTTTCTAATGAAATTGCCTTACTCGTTGATGAAGTCACCAAATTTAATAAAGTCAGTTGGGATTTAATAAATTCAGATGACACAATGATAGATAAGCGTGTAATTTTAATTAAATTTGCAGACCGGCTTCACAACATGCGTACTCTCAAGTATATGAAACCAGAAAAATGGAGGGAAAAGGCAAAAGAAACAATAGATATATTTTCACCAATTGCTGTTCGGCTTGGCATCACCAAAATTAAGATTGAGCTTGACGATTTATCGCTTAAATATTTATAATTTAAAAAGCTATGGGATTAAGGTATTAACTTTAAATTCTATAGCTTTTATTTGAATATATTAATTACTTTGAATTACTTTGAATTACTTTGAATTATATCGAACAAATAAATTGAATTACATTTAGATTAAGGATATTAAATATTTATAAAAAATGTAAATATATTTAATTGGTGGGAATTATGGTACAATTTAATAAAAACATTTTGAGAAAGTGTAGTTAACCATAAAATTTACTGTTAAAAACATAAGTGGTGTATGGTACATCACGGGAAAGAAAGAATCTGCATAAATTTAAAATAGTGTTTTTGAATTTTATAAAAGTGGAAATTAATGATAATGTTGAAGGAAGAAGTGTGTACTTGATAGTAATCTATTATGATATAAAATTAAAGAAGTAAATAAAATATTGTAGAGAATAATATCCAATTGAGGTGTATAAGAATGGAAAAAATCAATAAATATTTAATGCCATTGGGAATGGTTGGAGTCCTATTTTATTTTACACATACTATTTTAGGAAATATTCTATGGAAGGATTATAATCCAATAACAACAGATATTAGTTCACTTACCGCAGATGGAGCCCCTAATGCAAATCTACTAAAAATATTTGGTTTTATTTATGGTATTTGTATGGTTTTAATGGTAATAGGATTGATTGCAAAAGCATTCAGAAAATATCACAGCATGTTAAGAATTGGATATGTAATTTTGATGATAATGCAGTTAACTTCTTTATTTGGGTATAGTTTATTTCCTCTAACTGGGAATAAAACAGTGATGAACTTTCAAAATATAATGCACATTGTTGTGACAGTTGTCGTGGTGGTTACAACAATTGCTTCCTCTTTTTTTATTTCGGTTGGGTACCTAAAGCAGGAGAAAATGAATAGCTTGGGAAAAATTACTTTAGTTATGGCTATACTTATTACTGTGTTTGGAATGTTTAATCCAATTTCTATGAGTTTACAATTAAACATATTAGGGCTAACAGAACGATTAGCTATTTACACCATTCAGGCACTTATGTTTATGTTGTCCTACTACTATACTTTTTTAGAAAATAAGCATAAAGATTTTACAACAAATATAAATACATAAAAGAATTGCATAAAGTTGAGTTATATCATGCAGGAACTATTTATATTATTGGGGGAGGTTTATGGTTGAAAAAAATAAAATATATGAATTAATTATTAGAAAGATGAAATGTTATCCAAATACAATAGTTGGAATTACAGATATTGCTTATTCATGTTATTCCGAGCAATATAAGTGTGCTATCGTATTAGCAGTTCCTCATAAAGAAATTATATCTTTAAATAACTATTCAGAAGAAAAATTTGAAAAGACGATATCGATTGCCCATCAAGAAGTGAATATGATTGTTTATGATCTGATAACTATATTGCAAAAATATAACATCCATTTTTATTTGCCACCAGTAGCTCAGAGTAATGAAGAAAGTCTAATTGCACCATTTTCATTTAAATACGCTGCTGTTAATGCTGGAATTGGGTGGATTGGAAAAAATGGAGTTTTAGTTACTCGAAAGTATGGTCCACGAATAAGACTTTCGGCTATATTAATAGATTATGATTTACCTATAGGAATGGCTATTAGTAAAAGTATGTGTGATGACAAATGTTTTCACACTTTAGTTGTGATACTGTTAATTCTCCTGAGGTAGTGTCTTATCCCAATTTCAATAAAGTGGGTATACTTGTAAATGGAGAACCAGGAACATTTTATAAAAAAGATTCTAATGTAGACTATTATGAAGGTGAATAATTCTTTATATAATGGTTAAGAAAGATAAATTAAAGATAATGGCTGGACATACTATTTAGTAATATGAGCGTAACAATATTGTCATGCATGTTAAAATAAAAAATAGGGGAACTAAAATGATTTGTCAATCAAAAGATTTTTATATAGATTTAGTAGAGAGCAGAGATTTAAATGATATCATTGAAGTATACAATTCCAATAAGCAATTTTTATTGAATCATATGGGAAGTGACATGGTTGAATATAAATGGGTGATTGAAGAGTTAGCGTTAATGAAAAAAATAAATTTTTATTCTTGTAAAGTAGTTTTGAAAAGTTCAAATAAAATAATTGGTATAATAGATTTTAAATTAGGTGAGGAAACTTATTTATCCCTGTTAATGATACATAATGATTACAAAAACAAAGGGTTTGGAAAGCTGATTTATGAGGCTTTAGAGGAGTATGTTAAGTCAATAAAAAGCAGAGTCATAAGAATAGATGTAGTAACTAATTATGACAATAGGGTACTTAATTTCTGGATTAGAAATGGCTTTAATAAATTTAAAGATGCGAAATTAAATTGGACAGGAAAAGTTTTGCCTGCATTAATTATGAAAAAAAGTTTGTAGTCATAAAACAATAGTAAAAAGGAAGTGAGCATTAGTAGGTTTGAGTACATAGGTACACTCTCTTACTATGAATAATTATGTTAAATGAAATGGATAGACAATACTTGAAAATAGTTGAGAAAATTTTAAAAAGAGGATATCATGATCAAAATCGTACTGGAGTTTCGACTTATAAATTACCTCACCAAATTATGCAGTTTGACTTAGAAGAAGAATTTCCAATATTAACGACTAAAAGTGTTGCATTTAAAACAGCAGTAAAAGAGTTACTTTGGATATTTAAAGACCAATCTAATGATGTAAAAAAACTTCAAGAACAAAACGTGCATATATGGGATGAATGGGCATACTCCGATGGAACAATTGGTAAAGCTTATGGTTATCAAATAGCTAAATATCATCAAATTGATACTCTTATTAAGGCTCTAAAAAATAATCCTCAAGATAGAAGAATGCTTATGAATCTTTGGAACATAGAGGACCTTCCAGAAATGGCTCTTCAACCATGTTGTTTCTTAACTCTTTGGGATGTAACTGATGGACGACTTAATTGTATGTTAGTACAACGAAGTGGTGATATGGCACTTGGAGTTCCATTTAACACTAGTCAATACGCAGTATTAGTTCATTTAATTGCTCAAGTTACAGGACTCAAAGCAGGATTATTTACTCATGTAATAAATAATGCACATGTATATGAAAATCATATTGAGGGTTTAAAATTACAGATTTCAAGAAAGGCAGAAGCTTTAGATGCTCCTAAACTTTGGATCAACCCAGAAATTAAAAACTTCTATGATTTTACACCAGAAGATGTTAAACTTATAGATTATAAGCATCTTGGTAAAATAGATATGGGGAGCGTGGCTATATAATGTTAACATGTATTGTTGCAATTGGAGATAACTTTGCTATTGGTAAAAATAATGATTTACTTTGGCATTTTTCAAAAGATTTAAAAAGGTTTAAGCAAATAACAACTGGAAATACTATTATTATGGGAAGAAAAACATTTGAATCTCTTCCTGGTATTCTCCCTGGAAGGCATCATGTTGTTTTTACTCAGAATAAAGATTTTGTAGTGAATGATGAAAGGGTAACTGTGATTAATTCTAAAGAGGCATTATTTGCTTATTTAGATGATAATAAAGAATATTTTGTTATAGGAGGAGGAGAAATATATAAGCTATTGTTACCTTATTGTAATAAAATACATTTAACACAAGTGCATAAGGAATATGATGCTGAGGTATTCTTTCCAACTTTAGATTATTCAGAGTGGAATATAAAAGAAGATGAAACTGGGTTCATTGATGAGGCTGAAACAACATCATTTAGTTTTTTAACTTTGACACGGATTATTAGGTAAAATAATATATTAGTATTGGTGATGATTGCAAAAGGGCATTTGAGGTTACAGATGAAATAGTAGGAAAGAGAGGCTAATTTTAATATCCGAATATCCCTATATCGATATACGAAAAGGAGCGAAAATTATGGATTACAATGAAATTATAAAAGAAAACTCTATCTTAGAATCAAGCAGATTAATTCTAAGACCATTTTCTATTAATGATGTAAAGGATGTGTTCTTATATGCAAGTGATGATAGTGTAACAAAATATTTAACCTGGCCATCACATACGGATATATCACAAACAGAGAAATCAGTAAAAGATCATTTTTTAGATAAAGTAGGGACTTTTGCAATTGAGTTAAAATTAGAGCATAAATGTATTGGGTGTATCGATTTAAGGATATGTAATGACGATAATAAAGCGGATTTTGGTTATGTACTAAACCGCAAATATTGGAATAATAATTATATGTCTGAGTCGTTGAATTTAATATTAGAACTTTCCTTTTCAAAATTAGAGCTGAATCGTGTTGAGGCTACACATTATGTAGGAAATGAAGGCTCTGGTCGTGTTATGAAAAAATGTGGGATGAAATACGAAGGACTTGGTCTGCAAGAAGTAAAGGTTAAAAATATTTTTTATGATGTTGTTCATTATGCTATTTTGAGAGAAAATTGGGTTAATGATAATATGACCTATTAATCTATATGTATTAAAATGAAAGGATGAAAATAAGTTATGTTAGAAAAAATATTAACAATGAAAGTATTAGCAGAAAAATTTGGTGTTTGTAGATTAAATAAAAATGCACTGATTCCTGAATGGGTAGGGGCAAGCAACTTTTATTCTGTAACAAAGACATCGGATGAATTATCAATTGTATGTTCTCAGGCAAGCATTCCAAGTGATATAAAATGTGAAAAAGATTGGAGAATTTTAAAAATTGAAGGGCCATTAGAATTTTCGCTGATTGGAATACTTTCTTCAATTAGTACAATATTAGCTAAGGAAGGAATAAGTATATTTGCTATTTCTACATATGATACAGATTATATACTTGTAAAAGAGAAAGACATTGATAATGCCATAAACACATTATCTAATGAAAGATATGAAATTATTAATTAGTAGTATAAGGCTTTACTGATAGCAAAATTTAAAATGCTATTGGTAAGGCCTTTTGCATTGATAAGACAAGATAAACAAGCAGCTAATTAGGAACGAGAGGAAAGAGTATTAACAATTATTTAGAAATTAATAAAAAAATAAAGCTAAATAAAATTAAATATAAGTATATGTAAATATAGAGGTTAATTGGAATAAATGGTATAATAATTAAAAGATTTCTTAAAAGATATAAAGAATAGTTAGAGCATATTAAAAAATGAGGTGTAAGATGAAAAATACAAAAATATGTTTCAAGTGTAATTCAAGAAATATTATAATAATACCAGGTAAGTTTGGATCATATAGCTCTGGTAATAATATTACATGGGGAATTTCAGGGTTTAAGGGAGTAAAAGTAACAAGATATTTGTGTTGCGAGTGTGGTTATTCTGAAGAATGGATTGATAATAAAAAAGATATAGAGAGTCTCCAGAAAAAATTTAAATAGATGTTTATTGGGGAGAGGATGTAAAAGTGGGAGTAACAACAAAAGATAATACTTTGAAGTTTATAACTTTAAAAGAATTACAGCCCTACCATTGGACAGGAGCATATCCGAAGGAGGAGTTAGAACATTATCAGAAGGTTAGACTTAGGGAGTAACATTATTTATGGCCTTTGATGATAAACAGCCCATTGGTGCAGTAACCATTATTTCAAGAACTGATGATATACATATGCTTGAGGGAAGAGAGGATATGACCGTATTATGGGATATACGTATATCTGATATATATAAGCATAAGGGGATAGGACAAAAATTATTTAATCTTGCTGTGGAGTGGTCAAGAAGCAACGGTTTTAAACAAATGAAAATTGAATGTCAAAATAATAATGTACCTGCTTGCAAGTTTTATCATAAACAAGGAGCTGTTTTAAGAAAAATAGATGAATATGCTTATTAGGATGATGTTTGTGGCGATGACGAAGTACAATTTATTTTGTATCTTGATTTATAGGTAGATATGAATCTTTATAAATTAATCATAGATAAGCATTATTAAGGAAGAGGATAAGATAGAGAAGGTTTATTCCTTGTAATGGATATAAGGAGAAAAGAAACAAAGGATAAAGAAGTATGGTTAAGTTTACATCATAATAATACAGTTGCTATAAAACTATATTATAAATATGATTTTTTAGAGTAACTATTTTAATTTAAATTTATAATTAGAGGTGAAAATATGAATATTAAAAAAATTGATATGAACTCTTATCCACGAAAATCTCATTTTGAATATTTTAGAAATATGGCATATCCTTATGTCGGAGCAACGGTTAATATTGATATTACTTATTTAGTTAATGTGATTAAGAGAGAAAAATTGCCTTTTTTTTTAACTGTAATTTATATAGCAACAAATGCAGCAAATAAAATACCTGAATTTAAAAGAAGGATTGATGGAGATAGTATAATTGAATATTCACATTGCAATACATCTCATACAGTTGCTTTAGAAGATGGAACTTATTGTTATTGTGAACTGGATTCTTCTATGAATTATAAAAAATATTTAGAATACGCTCAAGAGAAACAAAGATTATCTAAAATACAAGGTATTACGGATGATGGAAGTGAAGCAGATTCATTGTTTTTTGTATCATGCTTACCATGGATTAGTTATACTGCAATTATACAGCCTGTACCAAGTCCATCTGACTGTAATCCGCGTATTACATTTGGACGCTATTTTAGATATAATGATAAAATATTAATGCCTACAACCATATTAGTAAATCATGCTCTGGTAGATGGAATACATATTGCAAAATTTTATGGAAATTTTGATGAAATTATGGCTCAATTAATTGATGGTTTACAAAAATAAGCTTAATTATCTTATTGGAGGAAAGTTCATATAGAATTCTTTAAATAAGGTTTAAGAAATTATGAAAAGGAATTTAATGAGAATATGATAGTTGTATGTGAAGAATTTAAAGTAGTTTGATAATAACAATTAATCAGAAATACATGATAATTTTATACTATGTTGAAATAGTAAAATAATTAGTGAGGGGTAAATAGTATTGATAAGAATGGCGACAATTGAGGACATAGATAGTCTTGTAAAATTAAGAATTAAGTTACTTAATGAATCAAACAACAATATTAAAAGTTATGATTGTGACCAATACTCAGGAGTATTAAAAAAGTTCTATTATGACAACTTACCAAGTGGGAAAGTTATAGCATTATTAGTACTTATAAATGGAGACGTTGTTGCTATAAGTATGATTTGTTTATATAATATTACTCCTTCACTTTATAATTTAGATGGAAAAATGGCCTTACTTACTGACTTGTATACAATTCTACAATACAGGAATAAGGGGTATGGGATGGATATTTTAAAGGATATAATGGAATATGTTAAAAATAGGGGGTATGGTAAGGTTATTTTGAATGCTACTGAAGCTGGTAGGAAATTATACGAGAAATATGGCTTTAAAGATGTTAATGGACAAATGTCTTTTAAATTCAAATAATACAGTTATATCTTCCATCAAGGCTATTTTGAGTTTTTAATATATTGTGGAGGGATGTATAAATGGGAAAAGAATTATCAGAAATGACGCTGAAAGAAATGTGGGAGTTATTCCCCATCATATTAAAAAAACATAGTACAGATTATAAAGAATGGTATGAAACTGAAAAACAAAATCTTCTAAGGTGTATTGATAAAAAAGATATTATGCGTATTAATCATATAGGAAGTAGTGCGGTTGAAGGCTTGATTGCTAAGCCAACAGTCGATATTTTGTTGGAAATGGATAATAAAAGCAATATTGAACAATTAAGAGATACCCTTCTACATAATGGGTGGGGATTGATGGCATTTGAAGATAAGCCAAACATGAAAATGGTTTTTAATAAAGGATATACAAAAGAGGGATTTGCAGAGAAAGTATATCATTTGCATGTTCGCCACCAGGATAACTGGAACGAATTGTATTTTAGAGACTATCTTATGGAACATGATGAAGTAGCTATAGAATATGGGAAACTTAAATTAGAACTTATAGAAAAATATGAGCATGATCGAGATGGATATACAAATGCTAAAACTGATTTTATTTTAAAATATACAGAAAAAGCAAAAAAAGAATATGTTGATAAATATAAACCAAGCAATATTTAAAAAAGGATTTTTTGAAAATAATATAATTATGACATAAGAAAAAACATTCTAAAATCAGGTCACTAAGTGAATTGCTATAGCTTGCAATCAATAGTTGAGCAAAAGGGATTTGTTGAAAGTAAGCAATATAGATTTGTGATTGTTGCTCAAAAACGTAAGCATATAAATTTAATATAATCATATTGTTTTATATTAGACGCTACAATGAATAAAGTTGTTGCGTTTTTTTATAATAGAGTTGGAGGTTACGTTAAATAACAGTTTTTAATAGTACAATCTTTATAGTTATACTATTTTATGGTAAAATATTATGATATTCGTAGAATATTCTGAACAATATTATTATAAATATTTGCCTAAAATGATAAGCAAGGTAATATTAATGAAGTATTTAGACTTGAATTCAATGATATTAAAGAATATATAAATGCTTGTTGACGAGGTATAAAAGGGAGAGATAATAATGGATATAGATACAAAACATAAAAAAATCATACAAATAGTTAAGGATAAATTAACTTGTTCTGCTCATAATTTGGACCATGTATTTAGGGTGTATAAACTTTGTCTGTTACTTTCAAAATATGAGAAAGATGTAGATTTAGAAGTTCTTATTCCTGCAGCATTATTACATGATATTGCAAGAGTAGAAGAAAGTGAGGATAAAACAGGGAAAATTGACCATGCTGTTTTAGGTAGTGAGATTGCGGAAGGAATATTAGAAAACTTGGAATATGAACAAGAAGAGATAGATAAGATAAAGCACTGCATTGTCACGCATAGGTTTAGAACTGGAAACGAACCTAAAACTATAGAAGCTAAAATTCTTTTCGATTCAGATAAGCTTGATGTTATTGGGGCAAGTGGAATTGCTCGGACCTTTATGCTAGCAGGTCAATTTGGACAAAGATTAACAGTAAATGAACCACTTGATGACTATTTAAATGGCAATACTGTTGAGAATGGAAGGATAAAAGATGTTTCAAAACATACGCCATTTATTGAATATGAAGTAAAATTTAAAAAAATTCCTGATAAATTATATACAAAAAAAGCAAAGGAAATAGGAAAAAGAAGGCTTGAATTTATGAAAGAATATTTTAGTAGATTAACGTTAGAGATAGAAGGAAATGAATAAAAATAATTCTTTATTTTCTATTAATATGGAGGAGAAGTTAAATTGAAGCTTAAAATAACTGTAAACTCATTATACATTTGCGTTAAAGATATGGATAGAGCTATTAGTTTTTATGAACAATTATTTGAGCAAACGGTAGATAAGAAAGATGATATATTCAGTATTTTTATTATAATGGGATTTAAATTTTGTCTGTTTAATTATAGCAAAGTTAATGAAACGGTAATTTGGGGTGATAATTGTCTGCCAAGTTTGGAAGTTAATGATATCACTAAATTAATAGAAAAATTAAAGTTGCTAAGGGCAGAAATAATCTTTCCTTTAACAAAGATTAATAAAAACTGGGTATTAGAATTTACTGATAGTGAAGGGAATAATATAGAAATATATTGTAAAGATTGATTAAGTATAATGAGATAGTGAAAAGGAAAAAATATGAACAACTTTATGATTGGAATGTATGGTAAATTTATCTTAATTATAAATAGAGAGGTGGAAAATGAAAGCAGTTGATTTGTATAGTCAGTTAGAGAAGGATTTTATAAATGAAGATATGACAGATGAATGGGCTAAGTATATGAATGAAGTAGAAGAATATTTAAGCGATAACTTTAAGAAAAGAAGCATGGGTGTTGTTTGTGATTTTACTGAAAAAATAGACAAGGTATATACTGCGGTGTTTCCAACGAAAGAAGTTTTAAAAAAAGTTATGGATGATGACGCTCAAAATTCGATGTTATTTCTTCATCACCCTAGTATTTGGGATATAAGAAAATCTCCAAATGTGTTTTATCAAATGGATACTGCTATGCTTGAAAAGTTTATAGAAAGTAATGTATCAATATATAATTTGCATGTTCCATTGGATAATTACAGTAAATATTCAACAAGTAATACATTAGCTGAGACTTTAGATATTGAGGTTATAAAGCCATTTGCATATTCTAATGGAGCTATAAATGGAGTGATTGGAAGAACTAGATGTGTCAATTTAATAGGTTTGAATAAAAAGTTCTCAAGTGTTTTAGGACATCAAACTAAATGTTATTCGTATGGAGATAGCAATATAAAAGATGAGAAAGTTGCTGTAATTGCAGGTGGTGGAAATGACATTGCTTTTCTTAAAGAAATGTTAGAAAATGATGTTAGAGTATTAATTACTGGGATATCATCTGAAAATGATAGATATGCAAAAGTACATGAATTTGAAAAAGAAAATAATATTTCTCTTTTAGGAGGGACACATTATAGTACAGAAAAATTTGCATGTATTAAAATGTGTAATTATTTTGAACAACTGGGGTTAAAGTCAGAATTTATAGAAGGAGAACCTATTTATGAGGATATGTAAGATAAAACAAAAGTAGATTTAAATATAGAAATAAGGAGTGTGTAATATATGATTCTTTCGGGAAAAGAAATAAAGAGAAAGCTAGGAAAAGATATTGTTATAGAGCCCTTTAATGAAAAACAACTTAATCCTAATAGTTATAATTTGAGGTTAGATAATGAATTACTCGTATATGATGAATCAATTTTGGATATGAAAAAAGAAAATAAGTATAAAAGACTTTTTATACCAGAAGAAGGCTTAGTACTAGAAACAGGAAAGTTGTATCTTGGTAGAACAGTAGAGTTCACAGGGACGAATAAATATGTACCAATGCTTGAAGGTCGGTCTTCTATTGGTAGGTTAGGATTATTCATTCATGTAACGGCAGGGTTTGGGGATGTTGGGTTTCAAGGCTTTTGGACATTAGAAATATTTTGTGTTCAACCAATAAAAATATATTCAGGGGTTGAAATTTGTCAAATCTATTATCATAGTATTGAGGGCGAATATGATGAATATTGCAGTGGAAAGTATCAAAATAATGAAGGGGTTCAACCAAGTTTATTGTATAAAGATTTTGAAAAGTAATATGAAGGATTTTTATAAGAAAGTATATATTAATATAGAATGAAAGGTGGATACAATTATGAATCAGAAAGATAGAATGCTTGCAGGTTTGCCATATAAGGCGAGTTTAGACGGATTGGAAGAAGAACGAACGAAAAATAAAAAGAAAATATATGAGTATAATCACTTTTTACCAGATGAATACGAAAAAATTGATAAATTAATAAGAAATATTCTTGGTAAAGCAGGTGTAGATATACATATTGAAGCACCTTTTCATTGCGATTATGGAAAGAATATTGAAATTGGGAATTGTTTTTTTGCAAATTATAACTGTACTATTTTAGATTCGGGAAAAGTAATCATAGGTAATAATGTGCAATTTGCTCCAAATGTTTCTTTATATACAGCAGGTCACCCTATACATCCTGATTCAAGAAATTCTGGATATGAATATGGGATTGGTATAACGATAGGAAATAATGTCTGGCTTGGTGGAAATGTTGTCGTAAATCCTGGGGTTCACATTGGAGATAATGTTGTTATAGGTTCGGGAAGCGTCGTAACTAAAGATATTTCTGGTAATATGTTAGCAGTAGGAAATCCATGCAAGGTTATTCGAGAAATCACAGAAGAAGACCGTAAATATTATTACAAAAATAATATTTTTGACGTTGATGATTATTTTGATTAAGCTAAAATTAGCAAATAATGATCCGTCTTTAAAAGAAAATATAGCGATAGTAAAAGTGATTAAGGACAACTTAATTGAAATAAAAACTAGCATGAACAATAAGGACAACACAGATTTAGATTTATTATATAAATATATAAAAAATAAAGATATTATTGGATTTGGAGAAGCAACTCATGGAACAAAAGAGTTTCAAAATATGAGGACAAGGATAATAGTATATTTGATAGAAAAATTAGACTTTAGAACTATAGTGTTAGAGGAAAGTTATATCCATTGTTTAAGGATAAATTCATATATATTAAATGGTATGGGAACGGCAGAGGAAGCGGTTAGGCAAGGTTTATTGTTCCCTTGGGTATTTAAAACAGAGGAGACTGTACTTTTAGTAAAATTATTGAGAGAGTATAATATTACTGCTGATAAAGATAACAAGGTTAGATTTTATGGAATGGATATACAAGGTGCAAATAAAGTATCTCAGGCATTAGAATTATATATTAAAAAAGTAGATATAGAACTTTTTAATGATAAAACTAAGTTAGACATTTTAATAGGAAATATGTTTTCTATAAAGGAACTTTTTATTAAAAATAAAGTTAATTATATAATAAATAGTTCTTAAAGAGAATTTACTGAGGTATATCATTGTTTTGATGTTTATTATCACTGGTTAGAATATAGCGAAGAAATGACATTTAATAAAAGAGATAGATTGATGTATGAAAATGCAAAATGGATTATAGAAAATGGAAGAAAATATAATGATAAAAAAACAATTATAGTAGGCCATAATGATCACATTCAAAAGGGAAAATATCTTAATTCATTTGAGAATAAACAATTAGGTAACTGGCTGAATCTCTATTATAAAGAGAAGTATTATAACATTGGTTTTGAATTTTCAAGAGGTACAGTTAATTCAATGGATATAAATACTAGAGAGCAAAAGACATATCACGTGGATAAAAGTATAAAGAAAGATTTGGCAGCAAGATTGTTTGAAGAAACAAAAACTTCTATGTTTTACTTAGATTTAAATGATATAGCACATGGAAATGCTAAATTTAAAAGATTTATATCAACCGTAAACAGGTATAACTCAATTGGTGCCGTATACGATGAAAGAAACGAAAGTTTTGGAATAGACAATATAATAATCGAAAATATGTATGATGCAATTATATATATCAGGGATAGTAGCAGCACAACCATATGTGAAACAGGTGTTGAAGTTGTAAAAGCAGCAGAGAAAAAATCGCCTATGAGAGTAGATGTTATTTATCAATAAATATGATAGATAGGATTAAGGATATATTTCCTTAGTCTTATTTTTATGTTTTTGGGCATCAGGCAAGTAGTTAACCATTGCATATAATGGTATAATTCATTTATAAGAGTTGCATACCAATGATAATATATAATGCAACAAATTTTGGTTAAGAAAAACTTTGGAGGCATATAATAATGTTAAATGTAAATATAAAAGATATTGATATGAAATTTAATACATCAGAGGAGGTTTTTGCACCTCGAAACGTTGATAAAGGTACTTTAGCGATGTTGTCAATTATTGAATTTAAGAAGAATGACAAGGTATTAGACTTGGGATGTGGATATGGTATAGTTGGAATACTTTCTGCAAAAATAGTAGGTCCGTCTAATGTAGTTATGGCAGATATAGATAGCAGAGCAGTAGAGCTTGCAAAAGAAAATATTGAGTTAAATGATGTTAAAGGAATTGAGGTATATGAAAGTGATGGATTTAAAAATATTAATGAAAAAGATCTAACTTTAATTATTTCAAATCCTCCATATCATGTTGATTTTTCTGTTCCGAAGGAGTTTATTGAAAAAGGATTTAATAGATTAGCCATTGGTGGGAGAATATATATGGTTACTAAAAGAAAAGAATGGTATAAGAATAAGTTGGTTTCAATTTTTGGTGGTGTAAAAATAACTGAAATTGATGGTTACTATGTTTTTATGGCGGAAAAGAAAACTACTACATATTCAAGTAAGAAAAAATCAAAATAAAGGAGAGAAAATATGTCAACGAAGTTGATTCTAATTTAATTCTATTATAGAAGGTAACATATAAAAGAGTATGAGGCGTCACAAACAATAAAAGTTTGTGACGTTTTTCTTCGTTAAAGAATAAAGGTATTGGATAGTAGCTTAACAATATCCAAATCTTTATTTAAATGCTATGTTATGGTAATATATATTAAATTGTTATAATATTCTAATTAGTTAAATATATTATTGAAAGAATAACAAATGGAGTAAGCTCATGTGTTCGTTATATGAATAAACTAATTGCTTGGGGAATTACACAATATGATTGAGCTATAGAATTTTTGTATGTCTTGCCTGATTATAGAAGAAGAGGATATGCTCAAGATGTATTGATAGATTTAATTAAAAAGGTTCGTGATGAAAATGAAATACCATTTGTACATATTGAGGAAGAAAACGAAAAATCTATGAGGTTAGCAGTGAAATTAGGGTTTGAAAAAGATAAAGTAGTAAGTTAGTTTGAGATAGAGTAGGAATTATAAAGTAGAAAAAACAATAATGGGTATCTATTAGTTTAATATATATGAAATCAATAGAAAGTGGGGATATTATGAAATTTGAATGGAGAAAACAAGAAAAGAATTTTTATTTACCAAAAGATAAGCCAAATTTGGTAACAGTTCCAGAGCAAAAGTTTTTTATGATAAGTGGAAAAGGAAATCCTAATGATGAAGAGTATTCTGAAAAAATAGGCGTTTTATATTCTTTGTCTTATGCTGTTAGAATGATGCCTAAACAAGGGTACATCCCAGAGGGGTATTTTGAATATACTGTCTATCCTCTTGAGGCGACATGGGATTTGACTCAAGAAGGAAAAAAATTTAAAGAATTAAATAAAGATGAATTATTGTATACCATTATGATAAGACAGCCTGATTTTGTGACACAAGATATAGTTGATAGAGCATTTGAAAATGTTAGAAAAAAAAAAGACCATTCTTTTTTAGCTGATGTAACTTTTGAAACTATGGAAGATGGATTATCTGTTCAAATGATTCATATTGGTTCATATGATGATGAACCTAAAAGTTTTGAGTTAATGGATAAATATTGTTTGGATAACAATCTTCAAATTTTATCAGATGTTCATCATAGAGAAATATATCTTTCTGATTCAAGGAGAACTGAAAAATCTAAATTGAAAACAGTCTTACGGTATATGGTTTGCTATAAATAATGAGTTATTTTCATTAGTTGAAGTAATAAATATAAAAGGGAGAGGAAATATGGAGTGGATTGATTTAATACGAGAATATAAGCCTTATAATGCTCAAGAAGAAAAAGATAAAGAGTTATTTTTACAATGTATAGATATATTTGATGATGTTTTAACTAGGGAAAATAAGATAGCACATGTAACGAGCTCAGTATTTATAGTAAATAAAGCAAAAGATAAGGTGTTAATGGTGCATCATAATATATATAATTCTTGGTCATGGGTAGGCGGTCATGCAGATGGAGAAAAAGATTTATTGGCTGTTGCAATTAAGGAAGCAAAGGAAGAGACAGGTATAAAAAATGTTAGGCCGATATCTTGTGAAATATTTTCATTAGATTTATTGACTGTACTTGGCCACATAAAAAGAGGAGAATATGTTTCTCCACATTTACATTTATCAGTAACTTATTTAGTAGAAGCTAATGAAGAAGAATTGCTTATTGTTAAAGCTGATGAAAATAGCGATGTTAAATGGATTCCCATTAATGAAGTTAATATATATTCAAATGAACCTCATATGCGTAAGGTTTATACTAAATTAATATCCAAAATATTTTTAAAATTCAAGGAGAAATAAGATGGATAAATCAATAGACATAGTGATAAGAGAATTAGAACTTAAAGACTTAGAGGATTATTTGTATTTGAATCATCCATCACGTGAATTCCAGAAATTCAATGGACCATATTACGCGAAAAAAAGTGAAGCGGAATTACGAGAATATGTGGAAAATTTAAAAATATTATTATTAAAAGGAGAAAAGAATGTACTCAAAAACAAAAAGATAATAGCAAATAAAAATACAGATAAGATAATTGGAGAAGTAAATTGGTATTGGAAATCAGAGGAAACTTTTTGGATGGAAATTGGCATTGTTATTTTTAATGATGACTATTGGGGTCAGGGAATAGGGTACAAAGTTTTAAAAATGTGGATTGGAGAGATTTTTGTTAATAATCCCAAACTTATAAGGATTGGATTAACAACTTGGTCTGGAAATGAAAGAATGATGAAATTGGCTGAGAGGATAGGTTTGAAGAAAGAGGCTGTTTATAGGAAAGCAAGAATTGTTGACAATAAATATTATGATTCTGTGAGTTATGGCATGTTGAAGGATGAATGGCTAAAATTAAAGTTTTAAATCCGTGCTAAACAAAAGGAGAGAAAAGGATGAAATGCAAAATAAAAAACATATTTATAAACTATAAAATAATAGGTAATGGAAAACCAATTATTATGTTACATGGTTATAATGTAGACCATAGGTTAATGGTAGGCTGCATGGAACCAATATTTAACGATAAAATAGGTTATAAAAGGATATATATTGACTTGCCAGGTATGGGTCAATCAGAAAGTGCAGAATGGATTATTGATTCTGATATTATGCTTGATATTGTAATTAGTTTCATTGATAAGATTATTCCAAATGAAAATTTTTTACTTGCTGGTGAGTCATATGGGGGATATTTAGCAAGAGGAGTAATCTATAAAATGGCAGCTAGAGTTGATGGTGTTTTACTGATTTGTCCGGTTATAGTAGCAGATTATAATAAACGTAATGTTCCAGAACATATTGTTTTGGTTAAAGATAGCAAGTTATTAGCTAAACTTACACCAGAAGTTGCTGAAGGGTTTAATTCTAGCTCAGTGGTTCAGAGTGGAAAAATATATGAGAGATGTGAAAACGAAATAATATCTGGAGCTAAAATAGCCAACAAGGTGTTTTTAAAAACTCTTAAAAAAGATGGATATGTATTCACGTTTGATGTAGATAAGGTAAATAATAAATTCGATAAACCTTCGCTTATATTGTTAGGAAGACAAGATAATTGTGTTGGATATAAGGATTCGTGGAATATATTAGAAAATTTTTCAAGAGCGACTTTCGCTATATTAGATAGAGCGGGACATAGTTTGCAAATAGAACAAGAAAACTTATTTAACTCATTAGTGGAGGAATGGCTTAAAAGGGTTAATTAAGAATAAATATAAGGTAGATTTTTAGGAGGAAATGTATGGATAAAATGAGAAAAATAAAGGTTGGTGATTCTATTGGTATTTTTTCACCATCAGCCCCTATAACATATTCATGCCCTAATAGATTTGATAGAGCTAAGAAATATCTACAAAGCAAAGGGTTTAATCTGATAGAGGGAAGGTTAACAGGAAAATATGATTTTTACAGGTCAGGTAGTATTATGCAAAGAGCAGAGGAATTAAATAGTTTAATTAGAAATCCAGAAGTAAAATGTATCATGGCAACAATCGGTGGAATGAATTCAAATTCCATTCTTCCTTATATAGATTATGATGAGTTTAAGAAACACCCTAAGATAATAATAGGTTATTCTGATGTTACAGCAATTCTGCTTGCAATATATGCACAAACAGGAATAAGTACATACTATGGCCCTGCATTAGTAGCCTCATTTGGAGAATTTCCAACATTTGTTGATCTTACTTATAAATATTTCAAAGAAATCACTATGGATAAAATGAATTTTCCTTATGTGCTTCAAATTCCAGAATACTGGACAGATGAATACGTTAATTGGGAAACACAAGATAGATGCAAAGAGAAAAGAGAAAACTCTTGGATTACAATCTACGGGGGGAATGTTCGAGGTCGTGTAATGGGTGGTAATTTAAATACAATTCAAGGGATATGGGGTAGCAAATATATGCCTGAAATAAGGGATGGAGATATACTTTTTATAGAAGATTCTTTAAAAGATGCTGCAACGATAGAAAGAAGTTTTTCTTTTCTAAAACTAAACGGTGTGTTTGACAGGGTTTCTGGAATTATACTTGGTAAACATGAATTATTTGATGACTTGAAGACAGGTAGAAAACCATATGAAATATTAGTAGAAGTATTAGGAGATAAGAAGTTACCATTTATTGCTGATTTTGATTGCTGTCATACACATCCAATGATGACACTACCAATAGGATGTGAAATAGAACTTGATGCTACCAATAAGAAAGTAAGCATCATTAAAGGTTGGTTTAATTAGCAATAGAGTACAGAAATGCGGAGAAAATCTATATTGGAGGTGAGCTATGGATATCACATATTGTAACAATGATAAAACGGTTTTTAATTATAGGACCTGTGGTGTCATTATTAAAGGTGAAAGAATATTATTGCATAGAATGATGGATGATGATTTCTGGGTTCTTGCTGGTGGAAGAGTGAAAATGTTAGAGTCATCTGAATGTGCAATAAAAAGAGAAATTAAAGAAGAATTAGGAGAAAATATTGTGATTAATAGTTTGCTTTGGACAGTAGAGAATTTCTTTGAATTTAAAGGAAAAGATTATCATGAAATTTTAACAATTTATCTTATTGATCTTGAAAAGGAATCATGGATAATAAATCAACAAGACTCGTTTAATGGGTTAGAAGGTGAAATGCTAATATATAAATGGTTTAATTTTAATGAACTATATAATTTAAATCTAAAACCAAGTTTTTTAAAGGAAAAACTATTATGTTTACCGAGTGGACCAACTCATATAATTCACAGGGAATGTTGATTACACATGGGAGGAGCATATGGAAAAATTAGAGATAAGAAGATTTGATAATAATGACGCAACTATTGTATCAAAAATGATTTGTAGAAATTTTTTGGAAGTTAACATAATGGATTATTCCAAAGAAGAGATGAAACGGTTATCTGAAGTTTATAATGCTGATAAAGTAATAATGGTAGCGGGTTACTCACACATGTATGTTTTTTGTTTAGATAAGAAAATTATTGGTTGTGGAGCAATCTCAAGTTTTTGGGGAAAAGAAGATGAAAGTATACTTTTAACAATATTCGTTTTACCTGAATTGCATGGCAAGGGAGTAGGAAGAACAATAATTGTAAACAGATTAGTTGTTAGGGGTAAGTACTTTTAGGGAAAGGCGATGAATTAATATGGAAACATTAGTAACTAATAGATTGATACTAAGACAATGGAAAGATAATGATAGTGCTGATTTATATGAGTATGCTAAAAGTGAATTAGTAGGTCCAAGTGCTGGGTGGCCACCGCATAAGAATGAGGAAGATAGTAAAGGGATAATAAGAATGTTTATTGAAAATAATGAAACATATGCTGTAGTTTTAAAATCAGAAAACAAAGTTATTGGGGGAATTGGACTTCATAACAGAAAACCTGATGATAGTCTTTCTGACTTGTTGCAAAAGGAAATAGGATATGTTCTTAGTCCTAAATACTGGGGAAATGGTTTTATCCCAGAGGCTGTAAATTTTTTAATAAAATACGGATTTAATGAATTAAATTTAGATTTAATTTGGTGCGGACATTTTGATTTTAATTCTAAGTCTAAAAGAGTAATTGAAAAATGCAGATTTAAATATAGATTTCAAAAAAATGAGAGGTTAAAACTATTAGATAATAAAGAAGTTACAACACTATACTATAATATTTCTAAATCCGATTATATTGATTAATATAATTAATAATATATAGGGGTGAGGTATAATGTCAGAGAATAAAGTAAAATTAACAAATTTATGCCCAGTTTTTATATCTGAAGACGTCAGAAAAGCTGTAAACTTTTATGTTGAAAAACTTGGGTTTAAGTATGCAGAGCATTATGATAAAATTGAAAATTTTGCAGCAATATATAGAGATTCAATTGAATTTATAATTATACAATCAAAATTTGGAAAAGTTCAATCAAATCAAAAAACATATGGTGTGGGTTACGATGCATATATTGACCCAGATACAGTTGGTGGGGTAGATATACTTTATAAAGAATTTAAATCAAAAGGTGTTAAAGTAGTCTCAAAACCAAGTAGAACGGATTATGGCAGTTATGAATTTGTTATAGAAGATATTGATGGAAGACTTATTGGAATAGGACTTATATATCATAAGGAAACTTTTTTTGAAAATTCAGATGTAGTGTCATTTGAACAATCAAAACAATAGTTTATGAAAGCGCGTAAGCAATAGGAATGATTCTAAATTTCAAATTTGTTCCAAAAGCTTAGTGTAAAATTATTAATATAGATAAAAAAGAGGAGAAATCTTCTTTTTTATTTTTTTGTAGCTATAGTTTTGTAGATATGAAAATATAATTCTATAAAAAAGAAATAGTGTGGACATTTAAAGAAAAAAGGAATAAAATACAATTAGAAGATTAGATAGTTATCTAAATGTCTAATTATATGAAATTAGAAAATTATAAGGAGAAATTAATATGTCAATTCTCAATTTACCATTTAAAGCACTTGCGGATCCAACCAGGAGAAAAATTATTTTATTATTAAAAGAGAAAGATTTGACTGCTGGGGAAATAGCAGAACATTTTAATATGACAAAACCTAGTATTTCTCACCATCTTAATGCTTTAAAACAATCGCTTTTGGTAACAGATGAGCGAAAAGGTCAATACATTTATTATTCTCTTGATACCACAGTGTTCCAAGAAGTAACTAATTGGTTTTTTAATACAACACATCTTAATGAGGGGGAAAGTGAAAATGAAAAAGATAAGTAATGTTTTAAAAAAAGATTGGGGAATTTTGTTTCTTATATTTGTAGGGTTTGCAATTGGAGTTCATTTTTATCCATTACTTCCAAGCAGAATACCTATGCATTGGAATTCAAATGGACAAATAAATGGTTATGGGAGTAAATTCTTTGGAGCATTTGGTTTAGCATTTATAAATTTAGGAATGTATTTATTATTTATTATATTACCTTATATAGATCCCAAAAGAAAAAATTATGAAGCATTTCAGGCAACTTACCAATATTTAAAGTATCTATTAATAATGTTTTTTCTTGCAATGGAAGTATATGCGCTTTTAATAGCCACAGGAACTATCATTAATAAACCAGATTTCACGCAAATAATGGTCTCATTGTTATTCATTTTATTAGGAAATGTAATGGGTAGATTTAAGTTTAACTATTTTGTGGGAATAAAAACTCCTTGGACTTTAGCAAATGAAGAAGTATGGAAGAAAACTCATAGAATGGCTGGACCAATATGGGTTATAGGAGGAATATTAAATATCCTATTAACTGTTATAGGTGTAACTTTTAATGGAATAGTTTTCATAATCATTTTGGCAGTAATGGTAGTTGTGCCTACTGTATATTCATATATTATTTATCATAAAATTGTTAACGAAGATAAATAAAAATATAAAAGTTAAATGACCCTTATCTTATGGGGCTGATTATTTATAAAGGAGGAGACAATGGAAAAAACAGATTTACAAGAAGTTGCGGATAATCTAAATATACTTGGTGATTTTCTTTCAAAAAGAGATATTGAGGATTTGTCAAAAGCTGCCTTAATAAAAAAGTATGGAATAAAGCAAGTGGATTTGTTGATTCTTCTTGGGGGTAGTATTGTATATGGTTGTGAAATTGCTGGCAAAACTTTTAGTAATGGTATTGCAAAACAATTAATGATTGTAGGAGGGGAAGGGCATACCACATCTCTTTTAAGAACAGCAATTTCAGAGAGGTATCCGAGTATTATTACTCAAAATCGTATGGAAGCAGATATGATTTCAGATTTATTATATGAAAAATATTCGATATCTAAAAATGATATTTTTATGGAAAAACAATCTACAAATTGTGGAGAAAATGCATTGTTTTCTTTAAGACTAGCAAAGGATAAAGGAATTAAACCTAAGAATGTAATAATTATGCAGGATTCATCTATGCAATTAAGAATGGATGCCACATACAAAAGAGAGTGGAGAGAATGTAATACAACATTTATAGGGTATGCTTCATATAGAGCTCATGTAATTATAAAGGAAGGTAAATTAGTTTTTGAGGATAATAATATTTGTGGAATGTGGAGTATGGAGCATTATATAACTTTACTACTTGGTGAAATTCCAAGGTTGCATGATACATCTAAGGGGTATGGACCAAAGGGTAAAAACTATATTGTACATGTTGATATACCAAGTGGAGTACTAGAAGCATTTGAAAATCTAAAAATGCATTATGGCAAATATGTTAGAAAAGCGTGGCAAAAAAGTAATAAATAGGTGATAGATTTATGAACGTAATGGGTGTTATATCAGTAAATACATTTAAAAAAGAAAATAATATTTACAAAATGAGTATATAGATGTATAATTTAACAAAATAATTTTTATATAATAAAGTGATATTAAGAAGAGCAAACAAGTAACTCTCGTCTCTAAGATATACAAATCTTTGAGGTGAGAGTATTTTTATAATATTTGCTAAGTAACTAGTTAGATTCATTAGAAATAAAACATAGATAGTGTTAACACTATCCAGTAATATGAGGGGGAATATCTATGAATAATATTGTCAACTTTTATAATACATATGACGAAGAAAGTAGGGTTTCAACTAACAAAGCAAGAAAGGTAGAGTTTAATGTAACAACAAGTATTCTAAATGAATACATAAAATGTCAAGATAATATTATAGAATTAGGCGCGGGTACAGGAGTATATTCTTTCTATTATGCAAAGAGGGGGAATGAGGTTGTAGCTACTGATATAACTCCGAGAAATGTAGAAGTTATTAAAGAAAAGCTCAATAAAGTTAGTGAACCTATTAAACTACATGCAGAAGTTGCTAATGCTATAGATTTAAAGCAATATGATTCTGAAAGTTTTGACGTAGTATTATGTCTAGGACCAATGTACCATCTTGTAAATGAAAAGGATAGAAAAGCGTGTATTAGTGAAAATTTGAGAATATTAAAAAAAGGAGGAATACTTGCAGTTGCATATATAAATAAGCACTATGTACTTAATTCTATTATGACGCAAGATAAAAAATTTTTAAATCATGCTTTTGTTGATAAGATTTTAAGTGGCGGGACTATAGAAGAAGGTGAAAAAGAATGTTTTTGGACAGATGCATTTTTTACCACGCCTTCAGACATGGAATCACTAGTTTCAAAATTTAACACTAAAATTATTGACCATGTAGCAACTGATGGGATAAGCCCATTGCTAGGAAAGCTTGTAGATGAAATGAATGAGAAAGAATATGATGCATGGAATTATTATAATCTGTGCAGTTGTAGAGAGAAGAGCATTTTAGGAATTAGCAATCATGCACTACTAATATGTAGAAAATAGAAAGTAAAAAAAATAAGGAGTAATTAATATGGTTGACTTAAAAAAGGTCCAAGCAGTATTTATTGATAGAGATGGAACAATGGGTGGGGATACTGATATAACATATCCTGATAAATTTGTTTTATATCCATTTACGCAAAAGGCTATAAAAATCCTAAAGAAAAATGGAATCAGAGTATTTGCATTTACAAATCAACCGGGTATTTCAGTTGGAGAAGCTACAGAAGAAGATTTTATTAATGAGTTAACAGGTTTTGGAATTGAGAAAGCATATATATGTCCACATTTACCAGAACAAAATTGTAAATGTAGGAAACCTGAAGTTGGAATGTTATTAAAAGCAAAGGTCGAATATGGACTTGATCTATCAAAGTGTTTTGTAATTGGGGATAGGTGGAGCGACATGATGGCCGCAGAAAAAGTTAATATGGAAAAAATTCTTGTATTAACTGGAGCTGGTAATGAGACATTAGAGAAAGATAGAGATAAGTGGTCTCAAATAGATCCAGACTATGTAGCAAATAATTTATTAGAAGGTGTCGAATGGATTGTAGAGAAGGCATTTCAGATATGAGTATATGAAAATTAAGGGGGTATTATTTTATGGATAAACTTAATGCACTAATACCGGAGATATCTGTTTCAAATATAAATATTAGTTTGAATTTTTACTTGAATATTCTTTCATTTAGGTTAGTATACCAAAGAAAAGATGATAAATTTGCTTTAATAGCACTAAATGGTTCGCAAATTATGATCGAAGAAATAAATGGAAATTGGGAGACTGGAATTTTAGCATACCCTTTTGGTAGAGGAGTTAATTTTGAAATAGGAGTAGATGATGCTGATAAATTATACGAAAACATAAAAAAACATGACTATAAAATAAAAATAGAGATGCAAGAGAATTGGTATAAAGCAAATAATATATTACTAGGGCAGAAAGAGTTTTTAATTATGGACCCAGATGGTTATTTATTAAGATTTGCTGAAAGTTTAGGAGAAAGAGAATGTGAGATAGATATATCAAGGTAATTAGTAAAATGACATTAGTATTCTACGAAGAGTATATTCAAAGCTAATTTAGTATTTAAAGTGGGTGAAATAATGAAGAAAAAGAGTATGATAATAATTAGTATTGTAGTAATAGCAGTTGTTTTATTTGGTTTAAGTATGGGTATTGCTACTATTAAATGAATAAAACTTTAGTTTCTAAAAAAGAGCCTCAAAGTAGATGGCGTAAAACAAATAACCATAGAATAAAAAAGCTATGTTATAATTTAGCTAAGTTGAACTTTTGATAATAGTAAACTAACTTTAAGTATAAGGGGTTACAAGAATAGTTACAGACCTTTTTGATATATCAGAACTTGCACATGATGAACTTATTGGTAATGGAGGAGTGTATTCTTATCTTTACAATATGCAGTTTAAGTAATATAGTTATAGGAAGTTAATTAAGTAAAAAAATAGAACAATTTACATAAAATAAAGCTGAAAGGCTTTTTTTTATTACAATTCACTTAAAAACGTATCACTTCTTATTTGAGCGGCATATAAGTAATATAAAAACAAATAAGGAGGGGTATGTGATGGCGACAATAATTATACAATATGTATTAATAGTGCTTTTGGTAATGGGACTTGGGTATTTAGCTTATTTATTAAAGGATAAGGATAACAATCTAAAAGATGATTATTTTGGGTTTGCTTCTGTAATACTTGGATCGTTAGTTTCTAGCGACTCTACACCAGAAAATGCAAAGATAATTCTTAGAATTATTTCACGAGTTGTACAATATGTAGAAATTAACTACAGAAATAGCGATAATGCCCTTAAAGAAGAAAAAGCCATTGAATTAGCAAAAGATTCCACTGATTTATTAGGGTTTAAAAAGAAGATAGATGATGAAAGTTTAAAATGTTTAATAAGAGTAGCTGCAGCGTTATTGCCGGCAACTAATAAAACAATCAAATAAAATGGATACAAAAATCAAAGTAAACTGTGGTATTGTCCGGCAGAAAAGTTTAACTTTGCCGGTCAATATTTTTATAGAAAGCAGGGCTAAAGTTGGTTGAAAACAATATAAAATTACAAAGTTATTATTAAAAATAGAAACTAACGTTCTATTTTTTTATTAAAATCTCTTTACCTTTTGTGAATAAACATATAAAATAGCAAATGTGTGATAAAATTTTACTGGAGGATTTTTATGAGTTTTGAAAATGAAGAAATTCAAACATATGATGTAACAGACTTAACTTCTCTAGAAAAGCTAGAGCCTGTAAGAATAAGACCAGGCATGTACATAGGGTCTACAGGTAGCAAGGGCCTACATCATTGCATATGGGAGATATTAGATAACTCTATAGATGAGATAGCTAATGGCTATGGAGATAAAGCTAAAATAATATTAAATGAAGATAAAAGTGTTACTATTGTTGATAATGGTAGGGGTATTCCTACAGGAATACACCCTATAAAAAATATATCTGGTGTAGAAATGGTGTTTACAGAACTCCACACTGGAGGAAAATTTAATAATAAAAATTATAAGACTTCTGGTGGACTTCATGGTGTTGGAGCAGCGGTTGTAAATGCATTATCGGAATGGTTGCTTGTTGAAATAAAACAAAAGGGAAAAATTTTCTCTCAAAGATTTGAATATTCATTTGATAAGGAGTTAAAAAGACTTATGCCAGGTACACCAGTAAGTAAGCTTGAGGTGATTGGCCAGTCAAAAGATACGGGTAGTAAAGTTACGTTTATGCCTGATGCGAGGGTATTTACAACCCTTGAATTTAATTCGGATTTAATAGATGAAAGATTACAAGAATTGGCGTTTCAAAATAAAGGAATAAAATTAGTATTTATTGATAATAGAAAAGAAGGAAATGTTATAAAGGAATATCACTCAGAAAGAGGGTTATTAGATTTTATTGATTATTTAAATGAAAGTAAAACACTTCTACACAAGGAACCTATATTTTTTCAAGGTGAAAAAGAAATAAATGGGTTACAATTATATGGAGAAGTGTGTATGCAGTTTACTGATTCTACTACAGAGTATATTGCTAGCTATGTGAATAATATACCAACTACGGAGTCTGGAACTCATGAAACTGGTTTTAAAACTGGGATGACAAGAGCTTTTAAAGATGGCGCTAAAAAATTTAGTCTTTTGAAAGAGAAAGACAAGGATAAAGATTTTGAAGGTGATGATTTAAGAGAAGGAATGACTGCAATAGTTAGAATTAAAATTAGTAATCCAATATTTGAAGGCCAAACAAAAAGTAAGCTAGGAAATAATGAGGCTTATAGCATGATGAACGAGCTTTGTTATGTTAAAATTCTAGAATGGATAGAAGATAACAAAGAGATGGCTACTAACATAATAAACAATGCAGTTTCTGCCTCATCAAGAAGAGATAAAATAAAAAAGATTAATGATGCAGAAAGAAAAAAAATAGGTAAGGGTGCATCACCTCTTGCAGGTAAAATTGCAGTATGTACATTAAAAAATTCAGAGTTTACAGAATTTATAGTGGTTGAAGGAGATTCAGCTGGTGGAAGTGCTAAGCAAGCTCGTGATAGAAGATTCCAAACTATAATGCCATCTAAGGGTAAAATTATGAATACAGAAAAACAAAAACTAGAAAATGTATTAGCTAGTGAAGAATTAAAAATATTTAATACTGCCATTGGAACAGGGGTACTCGAAAATTATAGTGAAAAAGAATTAAAATATGGTAAAATAATTATTTTGAGTGATGCAGATGTTGATGGATACCACATTAGAACATTATGGATGACTTTTATTTATAGATATATGAGGCCACTCATTGCGAATGGTCATCTTTATATGGGAATGCCACCGCTTTATAAGGTTTATAAGGCCAGTAAGAATGGAGAAGTGGTTAAGTATGCATATAGTGATGAACAATTAGAAAAGACTAAAAAAGAAATTGGTAAAGGTGCACTTATTCAAAGATATAAAGGACTTGGAGAAATGAACCCGGATCAACTTTGGGACACTACACTAAATCCAATTACTAGGACACTACAACAAGTTACTATAGAAGATGCAGCAAAAGCTGAGAAAATGGTTTCTCTTCTAATGGGAGATGTGGTTGCACCAAGAAAAAGTTACATGTATAAATATGCTGAGTTTTAATGACATTTCAGAAGGAGTTTTCGCAATATATATAAATGCGTGAGCTCTAAATCTACTTCTGAAGTCATTAATATCAGCGACCCAGGTGATGAGTTAGGAGGAATATATTAAATGGCAAAAAAAATTGATATACCAAAAGATAATAATATAATAATGACACCAATAGAAGAAGCAATGCCAGATAATTACCTCCCATATGCTGTTGAGGTTGCTAGGGAAAGAGCACTTCCAGACGTGAGAGATGGTTTAAAGCCAGTACATAGAAGAATTCTTTATGGCGCATATATGTTAAAGGCGTTTCCAGATAAGCCTTATTATAAATCAGCGAGAATTGTTGGAGATATTCTTGGTAAATATCATCCACATGGAGATAGCTCTGTTTATGGTGCGATGGTAATACTTGCCCAAGATTTCTCTACAAGGAAACCTTTGATAGATGGTCATGGAAACTGGGGAAGTCAAGATGGAGATAACGCTGCTGCTATGCGTTATACAGAAGCAAGACTTTCTCCTATTGCACTTGAAATGATAAGGGATATTGATAAAGGCGTAGTGGAAATGGTGAATAACTACTCTGATACAGAGAAAGAACCATCAGTACTTCCATCAAGATATCCCAATTTGCTAGTTAATGGAACATTTGGTATTGCAGTGGGAATAGCTACGAATATACCACCTCATAATTTAGGAGAGGTAATTGATGGATTACTCGCTTATGCTGATAATAATGATATTACAACAAAACAACTTATGAAGTATATAAAAGGACCAGATTTACCAACAGGTGGTATTCTCATTGGAAGAAATGCTATAGAATCTGCCTATGAGACCGGAGAGGGTAAAGTAACGTTACGTTCTAAAATGAAAATAGAAGTTTTAGAAAGTGGACGATTAGGAATAGTTATTACAGAGTTTCCATATAGAAAAAACAAGGCTAAATTACTTCAATCTATTTCGGATATGACAGCTGAGAAGAAACATTTTAAAGCACTAGAATCCATTGTAGATATTAGAGATGAATCCGATAGAACGGGACTTAGATCAGTTATTGAATTTAAGAAATCTACAAATCGAGATGTTGCGACAAAGGTACTTAATTACTTAATGAAGAAAACAGAACTTCAATGTAATGTACCCTTTAATATGGTGGCACTTGCTAATGGAAAACCTCAAACGATGAGTCTTAAAACTATTCTAAAATATTATTTAAATCACCAAAAGGATGTTGTGACTAGAAGGACTCAAATGGAGCTAGAGGTTGCAAAAAAAAGATTTCACATTATAGAAGGTTTTATTAAGGCAATCGACGTAATGGATGAAATTATTTCGATAATAAGAGCTTCAAAATCTAAGAAAGATGCTGGGGAAAATCTTATAGCCAAGTTTAATTTTACGCAACTTCAAGCTGAAGCGATACTAGAACTTATGTTATATAGGCTAACTGGACTCGAACTTAAAATATTTTTAAAGGAATATAAAAAGTTAGAAGGATTAATTAAGGGGTACAACAAAATACTTGGAAGCGAGAAAGAACTTCTTAATGTAATAAGAACAGAAATTTTAGAAATTAAAGAAAAATATAATGACCCAAGAAGAACAGAAATTATTGAAGATGATAGTGAAGCAAAAATAGAAGTTGAGGATATAATGCTAGACGAAGATATTATGATAACATTATCAAACGATGGGTACATAAAGAGAGTTCCTATGAAATATTATAATAGGTCTAACGTCAATCCTAGCGATATTGAGTATAGAGAGGGAGATTTTAATACATCTTTAATTGGAACAAATACTAAAGAAACTTTGATGATTTTTACTGATATAGGTAATATTTATCAATTAAGAGGAGATTTGGTTCCAGAATATAAGTGGAAGGAAAAGGGAGAAAGACTGGATACACTTATTCGTGGAATGGAGTTAGCAAAAGAAAAAATTGTTGCCACTTTTTTATTAGGAGATTTATCTGCTAGCAAACAATTTATGTTTTTTACAAGCAAAGGAAATATTAAAAAAACACTTTTAGACAAATTTATTACAAGTTATTCTAAATTATCGGCTTTAAAACTAAAAGAAAATGATAAACTTATTGATATTAAACTAATTGAAAAAGAAAGGCAAGAAGCTTTTATAAAGGTAATTACTAAAGAGGGCCTAGAATTTTCTGTAGAGGAACCTAAACTTAAGTCGGTTGAGCGAAATGTAATTGGAACTCAATTATTTAATCTAACAGCGGGCGATGAAGTTATGAAAATTGAATATACTAAGGATTATGATTATAAAGAATTTTATCTTAGTTTAAATGCAAAAGGAGTTATAAAAATATCAAGTAGAAGGACTAATACTTTATTAAGCACCTATACAAAATCAACATCTACACTACTAATATTTACGCAAAATGGATTAGTCCATAAATTACCTAGCTATATGGTTCAGAATATTAATAAAAAAAGTACATGCATAAATAATTTTCTTGATAATTATAATGCTAACGATAAAATAGCCCAGATTATTTCTGTTGATAATTTTAGTGAAGAAATAAGTCTGTATTTCTTTTCAAAGAAAGGATTTACAAAACGAACTAAACTTAAAGAATTAGAAGGAGATTTCTATTCGACTTTGGTATATAAACTTAAAACAGAAGAAGATAAATTAATGTTTGTGAAAATTAATGATGATAAGGTTGATAAAGATGTAATAATTGTTACAAAAAAGGCAATGTGTATAAGATTTAATGTAAATACAATTAATTTTATGGGCAAGGGTGCATCAGGGGTAACTGGAATAAGCTTAAAAGATAATGATGAAGTTATTTTTGTGAATTTGATAGATGAAAAAACTGCAGAAGGTTCAAATGACATAAATGACGATAATATAAGTTTGCTTATCAGTTCATTTGGTGGCGGAAATAAAGATATAAAACTCAATGATATAAACGTTCAAAACAGAGCAGGTAGAGGTAAAAATTTAACTAGCTCTCTCCTAGACGATTATATAGAAAATGTTACTTTAAAATAGGAATATAAAAAAGACACAGACTAAAAGTTAAATAAAACTTAATTTTAGAGTGTCTTTTTTTTATTAAAAATAAAAAATTTGTTAATTAAGAATCCAAGTATACCTAAAAATATGCAACCTATTATCATGGATATATTAAGCCAAAGATGATTTAAGTGAGCTATACTTCTATGGTGATGCATAATGCGAATTAAGGGATTCCTACGGGTTAAATGTACTAAAATAAAGCTATTTAAAATCATAGTAAAAAACAGAACAGAGGCATATTGGAAGTAAGCGTTTTTTGTATCGTTTTCTTTAAAAGTGAATTTTTTATTTAAATTATATCCGCAGATTGAATAAATTGAAAATGCAATGAGGTTAAAAAGAAATAAAGCTTTTCCGTGAGTTATTCCAGTTGTATATGATAGAATGTTTAGTACAGCAATATCTATTATAGTGTTGGAACCACCGACTATACCATATTTAATAAATTGAGTTAGAGATTGAGCTTTTTTATGTTTATTGTTCATATAGTATTTTTCTTAAATAAAATGTGTTTAAGAAATTAGTCACCACCTTTAAGAAAGATATTAAAAAAAATTTGTAATATTAGTAAATCTCATATTAGTGTACAACAAAACAAAATAAAATAAAACAAAAATATTTCAAAAAACAAACGAAGGTGATTATATGGAAAAGGTAAAGTTAACAAATGGTATAAAATTATTATATAAAAAAGCTGAAAATAATTTGTCTTCTTTTACTATAGGGTTCAATGCAGGAGCAAATAGAGAGGGAAAAAAGCAGTTAGGGGTTGCTCATGTTTTAGAACATATGCTTTTTAAGGGTACAACTTTGCGCTCTGAATATGAAATAAACAAATTATGTGATGAAACTTTTGGATTTTGTAATGCAATGACTAATTACCCATACGTAGTATATTATGGTACAACCTTAGATGAAGATTTTGAAAAAGGATTCGAAATTTATTCGGATATTCTTTTAAATCCTTCTTTTAAAAATGATGGATTCTACGAGGAAATAGAAGTAATTTGCGCTGAACTAAAAGAATGGAAGGATGATTCCAATCAATTTTGCGAAGATTCTATGTTTTCTAATGGATTTAAAAATAGAAGGATTAAAGATTTAATTATAGGTAATGAGGAGAGTGTGCGTCGTATTACAATTAATCAAATTAAGAGTTTTTATGAAAAGTATTACACAACTGATAATTGCGTAATAAGCGTTGTATCTTCTTTGAGTCTTAAAGAAATTTTGAAAATAGTGGAGAAATATATTGGCAATATGAAGACTAAATTAGTCCTTGAAAACGGTGCGTCAGAAGAAAATTTGGAGAACTTATACGAAAATAATAAACCTGGTGTCTATTACGAATATAGAGATGATCTACAAGGGGCTAAAATACAATATTGTTTCACAATACACAATTTGAATAGGAGAGAAGTTAGTGCATTAAAACTATTTAACTTAGTTTTTGGAGACGGTACAAGTAGTATTTTGTTTGATGAAGTAAGGACCAAGCGAGGACTTGTTTATGATATAAGTAGTAAGATTAAAAATGAAACAGGAATAAAGCTTTTTACTATATCACTTGGAACTGCAAATGAGAATGTAGAAAAGACTATAGAAATTATTAATTTTGAAATAGAAAAAGTGAAAGAACGTAGAAACTTTTTTGATGAGAAGTGTATATTAAAATTATGTAAAAGTTATAAACTAAGAAGAATGGTAGCCCTTGAGAAATCTATTCAAACTAGTGTAAGCTTAAATACGTATGAAATTATGTATAATGATGGGTTTGAGTTATTTACGGAATTTGATGGAATGGAAAACATTACGGAGCTCGAGATAATGGATGTAGTAAATAAGGTTTTAGTTAATGCTACAGTGCAGGTTCTGATGCCAAAAGTGGAAAGTAGGAGATAAGTATGAAGAAAAAGTGGTTACTAAGAAATACAACTAAAGATATTAATTCACTCGCAAACAAATCAGGTGTAAGCCCAGTTGTAGCTAAGATTTTAATTAATAGAGGATTTGATAATGCCATAGATATAAAAAAATTTATGAGAGCAAGTATAGATGATTTGTATGATCCTTTTTTAATGAAAGATATGGAAAAAGCTGTAGATATAATAAAACTCGCAATAGAAAATAAAGAAAAAATTGTTGTTTATGGGGATTATGACATATGGTTACTTGTATTTATGAACACTTTTTATAACATTCCTTTAATAGGGAGTGTTATTTTTTATTGATTTTGAAACATATAGTTACTTGAAGTATTGTATAATACAGTATTTAGTGTTATATTTATTAATAAGATAAATAATGGTATTAAATTACAAAAAATTTAAAAGGAGGTAGTTGAAATGTATTTGATACAAGAACAAAATATAGATGGAAGTACAGTTTATAGTAAAAAATACATAAGTCTAAAAGAAAAAAACAATTATGAAATTGAAATAAACGTTAGAAGTGTCACAATAAATAAGCATGGATTTGATAATATATTAATTTACGATTCGGATATGAATGTGATTAGAAATGCTTATAAATATCTGAATATAGAATTTAAAAATAAATCGATAAATACAAGGAATAAGGTTGCATCAGCACTTAAATTATTATATTCATTTATGAAAATCTTTAATATTAATTCAGAAGATTTAAAAAAGGAGGATCTAATAAAATTAAAAGAATTTCTTTATGGAGATGGTAAAAGAGGGGAACAATTTGAATTTAGTTATATGACAATTAGGAGCAGTGATACAATAAATCAATATTTTTCAGTTTACAGAACATACCTTACATTTCTTGGGTTCAGTAATAAAGCATTAAATGCTAAGACAGTAGTTCATGTTGAGAAAGATAGTGATGGGTTACTTGGACACACCAGGGAAAAAGCGTATGAAAAATATACAATAAGTGAATTATCAACACAAAATACGCGAACCGTTCCAATGTATATAAGACCAAATGAATTTCAATTAATTCTTTCTATTATTCGCAAGGAATATTCTTTAAGAGCGGAAATAATGGTTAGATTAATGTTCGAGAATGGTTTAAGGTTAGGTGAAGTATTAGGATTAACGTTGGAGGATATCGGAAAATCTAAAATTATTATTAGGAACCGACTTTCAGATAAATGCGATCAACACGCAAAGACATGCATTAAACCTAAATGCACATTAACATATGAAAGTGGGGCTTATAATACATTTAACGTTGGGTATCAAATTATTAAGCCAACTTATGAACTTTTAGATAAAATTGAACAATATATTGATATTATCCATGGAAATATGAGCGAAACAAATAGATCGAATTATACAGGCTTTGCGAAGGCAGATAAAGTGTCAGATGGAAGTATGTTAGAAGGAGATAATTATTATTTGTTTCTGAACAAAAACGGAGGTAGTTTACATAAAGGTGGTTGGAATAAAGAATTAAGAGTTATTTATAATAAAGCGGGGTGTACTGTTGATAAAAATGTTAAAAAACATAATTTATCGCACCGCTTGCGCCATGGCTTTGCAGTCAGAAGAATAAAGGAGGATGGAGTAGGAGTATTGGAATTAGCTAATGATTTAAGACATAAAGGCATAGCTAGTGTAATGTGCTATTGGAGGCCAACTGAAGAGGATGTCTATGAAGCAAATACGTTAGGGGCAGAAAAAATGATAGCTGATAATCCTAATTTAAAAAATACTAATGGAAGGACGATATGACATGGTAGTTGAATTTTATGAAAAACTCTTAAATGATGTAATTAAAGACAAAAGGTTAAAAATTTATTTGTATGATTATATAACTACTAGTGATGATGAATACTTTAATCCGGAAACAAGTAAATATTTTGAGAACTGCATAAAAATATTTATTAATATTTTTCGAGACATAAAAATTGAAGAGTTATCATGGAAGTTATTGTGCAATCAGGTCTCTAATTCAAATATAGGTGCGAAACATTTAATCAAGTTTTATGGATACATTCTTAAAATCGGTATTAATTTGGGGGAACATACAAAATTTTTAAGAGACAACTGTTGGATATTTATGAGTGAGGGCTATGATAAAATATTGAACTATAAAAAATATTATTTAGTAGGGAGTACTCCCTTAGATATTTTTATGATAAAAAATAATAAAATGGTACATTTTTATGAGGTACATTTTGATAGTGAGTTTTTAAGTAATCTTATGAGAAAATTTATAAAATATTGTGAAGTCCAAAATAAAACTTATTTTGGATATAGTATATACAAATTTATAACTTGTTTTGAAAAGAGCTTTGGTAAGTCAGAAGATATACCAAAGGTTATAGAAGAATTTGGGTATGAAACGATGTTGACACAGTTCCAATACTATAAATTAAAAAATGAGGAATGTAAACCTTACTTAAAACATCTCAATTACTTTTATAGATTTTTAATTAATTATTTTGAAAACAATAATTCACAGCATAAGTTATTTAACAATGGTAGTGGAATTGATAGAACTTTCCTGTTTAGAGAAAACTTTAATACTTTATTTGGAAAAGGATATAGAGTTGTATATTATAATAAATTTGATGAAATACCACAAAATGATAAATGGTTGTTAGCACCAAATGGTTATGAGAAATATACTACAACTATAAAGTCAATTGATTATATTCCTTTAGAATTTTCAAGAGTAAAGGATAACGTTCTAAGGCATAAATTGAAAAAATGGTTTATGGTGAAACGGAAATCGCTTAAAGCTTTAAGGAATAGTGTTAATAATTTATTTATATTTTTTGAAGTTATAGAAGGCGGGGCGATGGCGAATTTTAGAAAAAATATTGTAAATTTACATTCTTATGCAGCTGATAAAAAGAATAGTTCAATTATTAATGAATATACCATATTGTTTTTTAGAGAATATATAAATCAAAAATATGATAATGTAAATACTGTTAATGGATATATATCTTCAATTAATTCATTTGTTAAATTTTTAGATGAAGAAGGAGATTTTTTTATTAATCCTACTATATATTCATATTTAAGGATAACAACTGTCAAAAATCTTAATGGTAAAATTATTATACAAGAAGATTTGGACATTATTTTAGAAACTTTTAAAAATAGGATGTTAAATGGTAATTATATTGATAGGATGTTTTTTGTTTTTTTTCATTTATTACTTACAACTAATTTTAGACCAAACGAGATACTAAATTTAAAAAGATCATGTATTAAACCTGGGATGAAAAAAGGTGATTTTGTAATTGATTATACAAGTGAAGATGAGGGTGAAGTAAATAGAGATACATTAGAAATGCAAAATAAGACATCACACGGAAAAGATATAGAGGCAAACCCCTCTGAATATACAATTAGAGCAATTAATGAGGCAAAGTATATATCTAAAGACTACTGGGAAGAAGCAAATAGTGATATAAAAGAATATATTTTTATTTATAAGAGCATAAACAATCAAGTTGAAGGTATAAAATTGGACAGATTTTATAGGTTGTTTAAAAGAATTACCTCAAAGTTAAATTTAAAAGGCGGCCCATATACACTATATAATTGTAGAACTACATATATGACAAAGCTGTTTGAAAACGCTGTTAAAGAAGGGAATGTTTATAAAGCAATCATTGCAACTGGGCATAAAGATTTTACTACGACAATTAAACATTATATTAAGCCCGATGTTAGAAATTATTTAGAGGCATTTTATAATATAAAATTAGGTAATGTTAATTTACAAGGCCGTATAGTTGCTGAATTAAGTGAAGTTATCTTAGACATTCCAATGGATATTAGAGAAATAACAGTGAAAAAAGGCTGTGGATTTTGTAGTGGAACATGTGATGAAAAGGAAAAAATAGAGTGCCTGATTTGTAGAAATTTTGTTGTTACTTTGGATAGAATACCATATTTTAAAGAGAGTATAAAAAACATTGATGAACTTATAAAGAATGAAAATATATTACATGAAAAAGAACACTTGGTTTCTATTAAAAAAATATATGTGGCTTTTTTAGGTGAGCTATATACATTAAAAGAAAAGCGAGGGGAATAAATAAATGGATGATTTTTTAAATAAAACTCAAACAGCTAAATTGATGGAGATAGCAAATATTTCAGATGAAAAGCACAAATTAATAACTACGTTAGATATTGGCAGGTTACCATTTTTTGATGTGGAAATATATTTTTCAGATGATATTTGGGATTTTGGTAATTATAACCCTGAAAAAGGTCCATACAAAAATAAATATGATTTTAGCAACATACACTATGCTTACCAAAAATATGTTAAAAAATATGTTTTAGAATTATTAATTAATAATAGAGCTATAAGTAGTATAAAAAAATACTTAATGTATATGAAGAAAATATGTAAATTCTTATGCCAAAATTATATTTATGATTGCACTATTATAACTTTAAAGTGTGTAAAAGAATATAATGAATTATTGGATATAGAATATAAATCGGAAGGTGAAAGAGATCATAATAGAAGATTGTTTAAAAAACTCTTGAATTATATTGAAATTCAAGAAAAGGTTGATTATTCAGAAGCAAGAAAACTTTTATCTAACAATAATTCAGACTTACTAAGAGCACAGATGGAATCTGGAAAGACTCCTAATTTGCCTCATGGCATGTACGACAAAATAATTTCTTTATGTTTAAAAGAAATATATTCTGACAAATTTAATATAACAGAAAAAAAGGAGGCAAGTGCTATACTGCTTTTATCTCAAGTTGGTATGAGAATTTACGAGCTAAGTATAATTAAAGCTAATAAAAAGAAATTTGAATGGTGCTTTAATTATACTTTGAAAGTTCCATATTTAGAATTCATAACCACTAAAACAGTAAGAACTAAAACTCATTCGCAAATAACTAAAACATTTTTAACAAAAATTGCTGAATTAGCATATGATACACTTGAAGAATTAACAAGTAATATTAGATTAAGAAATAGTTCGGAATATATTTTTATTGGTGATAATTGTAAAAATCCAATTAAAGGTGAAACATTGAGAGGATGGATAGCTAGATTTGTAGTAAGAAATTCTAGAGAGCTTAAAGTTATAAATACACAATATGAAGGATTTCGTATTCTGACTATGGAAGAGATTAAAAAATCTAAACTAGTCAAAGCAGATTATTTCAATAATCTAAAGAGTTCTGATTATGTATCAATTCCGAATCCTCATCAGTTTAGAGTTGCAGTATGCAATGAACTTATTAATGCTGGAGTTGAGATAGGGTGGATTGCTGATCAGATGAATCATTTGACTTTTGAGATGACAATGCATTACCAAAGAAGTAATGAGGATAATGCAATATCAAAAGGTGTTTTAGAGGGAGTGGTTACTGGTGAGTATAATTTGATAGGAGAAGAGGCTAATTTACTTATTTCAAAGATTGATGAGTTTATTCAGAAAAATAAATATAACATAAAAACTGATTTGAAAGAAATTGTAGACGAATTGTCAAGTAAGGTTCCTATAAGAGAAAAGAGAGAAGGATTTTGTATTAAAAGTGCTTTTGGGAAAAAGTGCAAGTACAATGAATTTATGTGTGCATTTGAAATGTGTCCAAATCATTGCACGGTTTATTACTTTGCTGATATTACTTATAAAAGGTTTAAAGAAAAATTAATAACTATAGAATACGATAAAGCAAATAACTTTATTTCTGAGGCTAACATTGAAACAATCAAATTAAAAAGGATGGCAAAATCTTTTTTAATTAAAGAACTTGAGGAATTAAAGATTGAGATGGAAAAACAGGGTAATCAGAGGATTATAGAAAAGCACCCTCAACTTGAATACATCACAGAAAATATATTTGATATAATGGAGGAGGTTAAAATATGGATATAAAGTTAGAAAATATTAGTATAATTGGGGATAAACTTAAAAAATATGATATGCCACAATATTCAAGTTTGAAACCAAACATAAAGGAGTATCTATATAAAATTGAAACAGGAATACAGTCAATAATTCAGGAAAGAAAAGCATCAATAGAAATATATAGATCAAATAAGATTAATGTGTTAAACATTGTTAGTAAGGTTGGAATAGCAAGGCAAACAGTTTATAATAATAGGGAAGTACTTGAAACTTATATATTAAAAAATCAAGATGAGAGTGAAAAAAATGATGTGTTTAAATCTATTGATGGACTTAATGAGAAGATTAACTCATTAAATGGAATAATACTTAAACAACAAAATAAGGATTTAGATGCCCAAGTTTGTTTGGATAGAATTGAGGTTCTGGAAGTATCTAACAATAGTCTTGTTAGTGAAGTTGGAAAATTGAATGAGCAAAACGCACAATTTATAATAACTATAAAAAAATTACATAAAGAATTAAGAAAATATGAAACGAACTTGTCAGAAAAAAAGATCTTATTATTATAATTCTAAATAGTTAAGGAGAGTGCATAGTTGGAAAAATGGTTTTTGAAAAATAATAAAATTGATTTTAAAGTGATGTCTAGAAGATTAAATATAAGTGAAATATTATGTAGGATAATGGTAAATAGAGGAATCACAAGTGATGATAGTATTGTTAGCTTTATAAATCCAAGCACAGATAAATTATTTGATCCAAAATTAATGAAAGATTTAGACAATGGAGTGAATATAATAAGACATAAAATCCTTGAAAATAAAAAGATTAGAATTGTCGGGGATTACGATGTAGATGGAATAATAAGTACATATTTATTGTATCGAGGATTAACGGAATGTGGTGCTAATGTTGATTATAAAATACCACATAGGGTTTTAGATGGATATGGAATTAACAAAAACATCATTGAAACTGCAAAACAAGAGGGTATCGATACAATAATAACTTGTGATAATGGTATAGCTGCAGTCGAACAAATTGAGTATGCTAAAAGTTTGGGAATGACGTGTATTATAACTGACCACCATGATGTACCATTTAAAGAGGAAAGTGATGGTAGTAGGACGTTAATAATTCCTAATGCCGACGCAATAATTAATTGTAAACAAGTAGACTGTGGGTATCCTTTTAAATTGTTATGTGGTGCAGGGGTTGTTTTTAAATTCATCCAGGTCTTATATGAACAAATGGGAAAAAGCAAGGATGAGGCAAATGTTTTTATAGGGTATGTTGCTATAGCAACTGTTTGTGATGTTGTAGATTTAGTTGGTGAAAATAGGATAATTGTAAAAGAAGGATTAAAGATTATTAATAACACACAGAATATAGGACTTAAGGCACTTATAAATGAAACGGGAATAGAGGACAAAAAAATAGGTGTGTATCATTTAGGATTTGTTATAGGGCCTTGTCTAAACGCGGCTGGGAGATTGGATGATGCTAAGAAAGGATTAAAATTGTTGTTGTCTGAGGACGCTGAAGAAGCCAAAAGTTTAGCAAAAGAGCTTTTTGAATTAAACAAGAAAAGAAAAGATATGACACTTGCAGGTGTCGAAGATGCAATTGAAATAATAGAAAAAAAAGGTATGAGGAAAGATAAAATATTAGTTGTTTATAAAGCTGACCTTCATGAAAGTATTGCTGGAATAATCGCAGGCAAAATTAGAGAACAATATAATGCACCAACACTCATTCTTACAGATGCTGAACATGGTATTAAGGGGTCAGGGAGGTCCATAGAACAATATAACATGTTCGAGGGACTATTCATGTGTAAAGACTTACTTGCTAAGTTTGGAGGGCATCCTATGGCTGCAGGATTGTCAATGAAATTGGAAAATTTAGAGAAGCTAAGAGAATGTTTGAATGCACAAACTTCATTAACAGATGATGATTTAATACCTAGAGTATACATAGATATTCAATTACCTTTTAATAATATTAATGTTAGTTTAGCAGAAGAGATAGAAACATTAGAACCATATGGAAAAGGAAATCATAAACCACTATTTGCTGAAAAGAACATTGGAATTTCAAAGGCCACTATTTTAGGAATTAATAAAAATGTTTTAAAGCTTAAATTTATATCAAATGGTGGAAATAAATTAGAAGGTATTTACTTTGGAGATATAGAAAAATTTAGATGCTATTTAATAAATAAATTTGGTGATGAAGAAACAATAAAAATGTTCAATGGAGTTTATAATAACATTAAACTTGACGTAACTTTTAATGTTTCTATAAATGAATATAGGGGGAACAGAAATGTACAAGTTGTTATTGGAAATTATAGATAAATTGATAACCTAAATAATATCAACATTACTCCTTGATTACCGAAAATCTAAGTCTACATATTTTTTAACAATAAAAAGCAGCACAATTTATAATTTTTATTATATATTGTGTTGTTTTATTATTTCTAATTATAGAGATAAATATCTCTCCTTAGCGTGATTAATAGTATGTCCGTTTAGGATAATGCGCATTACAAAATTGGGAATTAAAATGGACAATGTTTATTGTTTTTTCATATTTTAATTTTATTCGTTCTTATATATTCATCATAGGTTATCTCTCCAACACTTTTAGCATATTTTACTTTTAAAATTCTTTTTAACTTTTCAACTTCCTCTTTTGATTTCTGATATCTAATATTTACTATACCATTATCAAAAATGGGAAGTTCTTTTGTCATAATTTTGACAATAAGGTTTCTAAGCTCTAAATATGATTGAGTACTTGTATCTAAACCACTCTTTGTTGTTGTAAATGGAAGTTTTGTATTTTTATTATTACTTCTTACATATACAGATCCTCTAAAACAATAAAATTTTTCTTCGAAAATCGGTGATGAAAATCCTTCCCTTAATTTGGAGCAATTCCATCCTGTAAGTACACTTTTATCTGCTTCTACAACTAAAATCTCATCAAGATAAATACTCCAACCTGCATTTCTAATATTATTTTCACCTTTTTTTATAACAATTTCAACATTAAAATCACTAACTTTAGCATTATCTCTAAATACCTCGATATCAGTGTCACTATAACTTAGTGGTGTATCATTTACAACAATTTTAATACCATCTTCTAATGCTTGTTTATAAGTTTTACTTAATATTTCCTTTAACTTAAAGATAAATTTATTATCTGAAAAATGGATTGATATTACTTTATTTAATTGTCTAATTTCTATAATAGTACCTATGTCATTGTTAATAGATATTTTAATATCATTTAATTTAATATCCCACATGGGCTGTTTCATCCAATTGTTAACATCTAAAGCTATAGTAAAATGGTCCCCCTTACTAGTAGCAGATTCAATTTTAATGTTATTACCAATTTTAAATAATGATCTCTTCATACCAATTCCAAAATGATTCGCATCTTTTGTTTTTTCTTCTAAAAGATTTATATGACCAAAGGTAAAGGCATAATTTTTAGCATTATCTTTAGATATGCCACCACAATTGTCTTTAATAATAAATTTATTTTTTTTGAATGTTAGTTGAATTTTAAAATCGTTTAAAAAGGCACTGTTGGACATAGATTTGGCAGCTTCAATCGAGTTATCAATTAAGTCTGTTATTGCCTTCTCTAAGGAAATATCTCTTATAATATAACTAATAAAGAATTCCTTAGTTGGTTGCATGCGAATAGAATTATCTTCTATGATAATCACCCTTCAATAATATTATTATATTATAATGGTATTTATTCTTTATTGATAATATTACAGAAAAAGCAACAAAAACAGGTGAATAATTTAACTTCAATTAATAAATAAAAGTATAAAAGGTTTATATATATTTTTATAGAAGTCTAAGTAGAATTGGATGTTAATATGAAAGACTATATAGGTACATTTACATTGAAGATTTAAGATTTAAGTAGAAATAGATGGTAATTCTTAAGTAAGAATGAAGAAAGATTGAGTGTTAGACGGATTCAGAACATTTTTAAAAAGTATTAGGTAAGCAGTCATTTATTACGGAGAAGGATATTATAAGTTATGGGACAAGAGAGTTTAAATGGGAACGTCCATAGATATATGTATATAATATCTATGGACGTTCCCTAAAATTTTGTCTCCGATATAATTTAATCAAACAGTCTCTCAATGGAGATGCCTAAAACTTGTGCAATAGCTTTTACTTCATAGTCTAGGAGGACTTTTGTTTGATTTTCTATTTTTGATATAGCACTTTGATCAAAATCAATACCAAGCGTATTCAAACGTGCCGCTAACTGAATTTGAGTTATCTTTTTTTTGCGTCTAACTGCTCTTATTTTCTTGCCAGTAATATTTTTTACTAACATAACTACCATCCTTTAAAGTTTAAAATACTATTTATTTTAATATTAAGTGAAAAAATTGAAAAAAATATGCCAGACTAGCATATTTTAAAATTTTTAGTAAATATTATTAGTATGAAGGTAGGTGAAAATTTTGGAAAAGTTCAAACCCGAAGTAAAAGACATCTCCATGTTTAAAGAAATAGCTCAAAATATGGTTAATCCTATGGAACTTCTTAGGGAAGCCATTAGCAATTCTCATGATGCAGATGCTAAAGCTATTTCAATAATTGTATATAGAAATAATGTAGGAAAATTTATAATCGAAATTCAGGATGATGGTAAAGGACTATGTAAAGAGGAAATTCATAGATTCTTTAATCTTGGAGATTCAAATAAAAATAAATTAGGAATTGGTGAAAAAGGATTAGGAACTAAAATATATTTTAAAAGCGATAAAATAGTACTTCAGACGCAAACTAGAAATAATGAGGCATTCACAGCAACAATGGAGCACCCATGGGAGGCTTTGTGTGACAACCTATTGCCAGAATATGAAGTAGAAACAGTTTTGCCTCAAATGGGCAAAGGTGGTTCATGTATAACCATTGAAGGATACATGATTGATAATCCTGAAAAATATTTTAACTTTGAAACAATAAAAGATTATGTATTATGGTTTACAGCCGCAGGAAGTTTTAAAACATATTTTGCAAACTATACTGAACTACATAAATATATTACTTGTATGCAGATAGCTCCTAGAATTTTTATTGAGGATAGAATAAATAATATAAAAGATGAAATTGCGGGCACCCATCAATTTCATCAACCTCAGGAGAAGCCCAAAATTGATCCAAATGAACCTATTTATAAAAGGTCTATAAATTATTGTAGGCATTTTGGACCTTATCATAGAGAAACAAATATTGATGGAGAATATGTTTCATTTCAAATGTATGGTACAATTTCTGGCACGAATTGCAGGAGAGAGATTGTAAAATTAAAACAAGGTGAAAGTCTAAAGTCTCGATTTGGGGTTTATCTTGCAAAAGATTTTATACCATTTACGAAGAAAAACAATATGGGTATGGATCTAGACTCTAACCATTATCATTTACTAATAAACTCTCAAGTTTTTGAATTGACGTCGGATAGAAACAATTTATCAAATCAGGATGATCCAAGGGTTAAGTGGGTATTTGATGAGGCAAAAAAAATCATTAGTGAGGATATCATTCCTTTAGTAGATGAGAGCTATTTTAGTTTAAGAAAGGCCGAAGAAATTGAATATATGGTAAATGAAAAGCAAAAGCAACTTGAAATTAGGTTAGATAATTTTGATAACATTGAGGATTTACTAGTAGATGAAATCCCAATTTCTAAAAAACCAGATAATGAAGCACAGGTTGCATTACTTTTTTCTTCAATTATTTCAAACCCAAACATAAAACAATATATAAAACATATTGATAGAATTGGGAATTATTCACAGAATTCTACTACAGACATGATTTGTTTCGATTTCGAGAAAAGAAAAGTTTTGGTTGAAATTGAGTATAAATTGAGCAATCTATTTAAGCATGAACATCCATATGAAACTTTTGATTATGTTATTTGCTGGTATGTTGATCTTGATATTAATGAAAAAAAGATGTTGAAGGATGGGACAATACTAGGATTAACAAAAGAAAATCAGGAATGGATACTCAAATATGGGCCTCAAAAGATTATACCGGTGATTGAACTTAAAAACTTGATTAATAACTACAAAAGGGATAAATCAAAGAAGAAACTGCCTAGGTAAAGTAATGTTATTGTCCATAATGCTTAACAAATTATGTGGATGATATTATCTTAATTAATCTATATCTCTATTCGTTTTTGTTATCTTTTAAATAATCAATAATATGTTTTTTAAAATCATCAAGGGCATAAAATGTTTGTCTGCCAAGTTCGTCAAAATCGTCTTTATCTAAATAGTCATTATTATGGCTTTGGCTGAATGTTTCTGTGTCAAAATCTATTTCTTTTCTAAAATTCGCTACACTTGTTTCTAGTGCGTTTTCTAAATCATTTATATTTTTCATTTGCTCTCCTCCTTTATATTATAGTGAAATCTTTATTATTAGCTATGTTTATGAAGACTAAAGAGTGAACAATCATTACTAAAGTAGTTTATTATGAAGTATTTTATATTATTATAATAGTGTGTTGTAACAATGGTGAAGGATAAATATCTGATTTATCATTACTTTAATAGTTGTACTAGCAAAAGAGTTATGATTAATAAAGTTACGAATAATGCAAGTGAATATATGCATAAATGAGGTTATAAGTAAGTTAACGGTAACTTAAAACAGAAATAAGACCACTGTGCATATTTAGTATTGCACAGCGGTCTTATTAATTATTTTATATTATTCTAATCATAGGAGAGGGAGAAAAAATTATTCCCTATTATTTCCCAAATATTAATATCAATAGGCTAATTATTTTAAGTAATAAGTCTATTGATTTAAACCAATCTACTTTTTTTAAAGCAAATTTTAATTTCGAGAAGAATAGTTTTTTCTCCCAATCACGTTTATGCATGATTAGGCCTCCAATTTATATATTTAATTTATAGAATTATTATATGCAATTCTAAAACACAAGTAAAGAGTTAAATTATACCAAAGTTAATATATAACTATTTTATGTTGGGTTCTCGCCAATCTCTCTCTGAATCACATAAAGATAGCTTTATATTTAAGACTGCTAGTTGTTTCATTTAATGCTTCTTGCTGCTAACTCATATATATGCATATGCATTAGTCATTATTTATTCATGTATCTAAAAACTATAGTTTATTGGTACATATTAATATTTGTATAATTATAAGAATCTATTATTAAAATGCCATATATAAACTAATAATTAGTTTCATAAATTACTAGAGAAATATTTTAGTAATATATAGGAGGTCTTCAGTCTTTTCTACAAGAGATAAAGGAAAATTATGAATGCTTGTTGAATTATGTAAAGAGAACAAATTACAAGACAATAAATAAAGAGAAAACAGAAACAACATTGAAAAAAATAGTTAAAAGTAGATTATGCATATGAGTTTAAAAAAATTTGAAACAGTTATTTAGTTCCTAAATAATATTGTACCAATTAAATTTGATTTAAAGAAATTACAAGAAGATACCTTATTAATTTTAAAAATAGAAAGACCTCAATGTTTTTACACTTTTTTCTCAATTTAAATATGAAAGGAATTATGTAATATGAATGTTATTTTTAGTGGATATAAGGGAATATCAGTTAATGAAGTAGATGATGAAATATATATAAGGCGTATTTTATCAGCTTGTTTAGTGATAGAGGAAAAACAATATGATCGTATAAATAAGAAACTGGTTAATGCTCCAAAAGGGTTTTGTGTAACAGATTTAATGGACGGTGAGTTTGTAAATTTCAAAAGATAAAGGTTGCAGAATTGGCTAAAAAATAATACATGAGTTATTTATTACAAGAAGATTACTTAAGAAATGAGGGCTTTGTCGCGGATATTACACAAGGCGTAACAAAGATAGTAGTATATTGAAATTATTTCAAACGATTCATTAGTAAATTTAGATTAAAATATTAAATGCGGCAACTCATTGATTGTGATGTCTTTTATCACACCTCATATTCAAAGCAAGAATGCTTTGAATATGAGGTGTATTTTAATTTAACTATAAAAATAACATATATCAAACTAAAGTTATGTTATTTTGAATACCTTGTTCATATTTAGGCAAAATCAATAAAGTATGGAATAATTTAAAAATAGAGTGCACATGCTTTATTAAAGATGAAAAGGAGATACTGATGCTAACTGTAGAAGAATACATTACACAAATGAAGAAAAAGGATAAATTAGATGAGTTCGATTTTAAGAAACATGCTGAAAACATGTCAAAAACTATTAGTTATGTTATGGATTATTTTAATAACTATCTTGACCCAGAAACTTATGATTATGAGAGTGTAAAAACTGAACAAACATTAGCAAAGATAAAGCATGAGGTTGAAAATGATAGACCTAAAAGTCAAGATTTTATAATGCAGTATTATGTAAAAACTAAAACGCGTATAGATAGGTTATTAAAAAACACTATTAAAGATCTTAAATATATAGACTTGTTTTATACGAATGCTGACTATGAAAAATTAGTAATTGACTTTTGCAATAGTTCGAAGATGCGAGCAACTGGAATAGATCAATATAAATGTGAACTTATAATATTAGCTGAAGAGATAAAGAAAAATCAAACTGAGAAACCTTCAATTTCTAACTTTAAGCTTTTAGATAATGGATTAGTTAGCTGGATACAGGAGACTTATCTGAAATATGGAGTTAATTTATATGAATTTGCAGAAAATATAACTTGGGATTATGATGAAAAGTATGTTGAACACATCTACAATAACTTTACAAAAGAGTCAAGTTATATTAATAACTATAACCATAGATATAATGATGATGCATTTGGAATAGATCAAATATATAAAGAAAATATGCAACGTGTATTTATTGAAGGTAGAAAAGGTGAATTAGAAATGTTAATGATGCATGACTGGTTATTAAATACCATAAATGATGCTGAATATTGGTCTGAGTATGTAAATCTTTGTATTGAAACGGATAGGGTAAGTATGGTGCAAAATGTAAATGTACTTTTACCAGTCGTAAACAAAGGGATATTATATCCATCTGACATCAAAAGTAAGTTATGTTATGTAATAACTACTGATGGTACATTAAAGTCCAATCCAAGTAGTTCTTACATTATGAGACTTGCTTATAATAATGAATGCGATAGTATATGGAAGAACTCTGAGATGATGAACTTAGTAGTAAATAATCTTAGTGATACATTCAAGAAGTATGAAAAACCTGATGTTTTAGAGTTAATACCCCCATTTCGATCTGAAACATATAATGAAGAAGAATTTTTTAAACAGTATATGAAATTTGAAAAGAGTATGAAGAAATATACAGAGATGAAAATTGCCCTTGTAAATGGGCCATCTACAATTAGAAAAAAACAACATTATTTAGTGGAATCAATTGATGATATCATTAGAGTTAGGCGTATTATAAGAGAAATGAAATTTAAATTGAAAATAGTAATTGATATTTCTAAATTAGTAAATAATAAGAATTTTTCTAGGTACAGTTCTGAAGGTATATTTAATAAGTTAGCAGAAATTAGGAATTCAATTATAGGTATGCATATTACTGGTACACTTACTGGGCCACATATTTATGAAAAAATTTATAAGGACGATAAAGAATATCTTAATAAATTTGATTACCAACAAAGTTCAGATTATATTGAATGTTTATCTGCATGTTTGAATGATAATCAATCTCGTTACTTAGTGCCTGATGATGTTAGAGATTGTGAGGCTCTTGAGGAGTTAATAGATAATCTTCTTGGTGGAGGATTTTCATTTAGTTACGAGGAGGCATAGATATGGAAATTGATGATATGAGCATCCTTGAACAAAGGAAGCAATTATATAATGAGGTTTGGAAAGAACCTATAGTAACAGTAGCAAAACGTTATGAAATCTCTGATACAGGATTACGTAAAAGATGTAGAAAGTTAGGTATTCCACTGCCACCGGCAGGCTATTGGGCTAAAATTAGTGTTGGTAAACCAGTGGTTAAAAAACCTAAGCTACCACCAATAAGAAGTAACGTTTCCCAAAATGGCGGTGAGGGACTAAAAAATAAAGAAGATAATAAGATTTTAAAGCTTATTAATGTTGATGATTTATCAGATGAAGTGCTCAAAGGATTAGACAGCTTAGATCTGTT
>NZ_CALEVF010000066.1 GCF_937920395.1 uncultured Clostridium sp.
GCAATAAATTAATAGAAGCGTCTTATTCATTTACCGTATTGGAGCAGAAAATAGTTAGACTGTTAGCAAGCATAATAAAGAAAAATGATGATGATTTTAAAGAATATCAATTTAAAGCAACAGATTTAAGTAAAATATTAAATATTAATCAAAAAAATATATATATGGAATTAGATAAAATAACAGACAAATTAATGGGAAGGTATATAAAAATAAAGAGTGATGACAGCGAGAAGTTTAAAAAAAGGCACTTAATAAAGATTGCTGATTTTGAAAATGGTGTATTAACAATTAAAATTGATGAAGATATGAAAGACTTTTATTTAAAATTGAATTGGTATACAAAATATCAATTAAAAAATATAATGCAGTTTAAAAGTACATATTCATTTCGGCTGTATGAACTACTAAAGCAGTATCAAAAAATAGGTAATAGGTTAATAAGTATTAGTGATTTAAGAACTATTTTAGATATTAACGCAAATCAATATCCAAAATATGCAAATTTAAAGCAAAAAGTTATAAGAATAGCAATTGATGAAATAAATGTTAATACAGATTTATCCATAGATTTTAAGGAATTTAAAGAGGTTAGGAAAGTAACCAGTATTAAATTTTACATAAAGCAAAATAACGAAACAATTAGAGAAATTGCGGCCACAAAAGAAATTGAAGAATCTCTACAAGAGGTGGGACCAATAAAACAAGTGCAAGACATATTTATAAAACATACAATTACACCACATGAAGCCAGTTGTATTTTAAAAGATGCTAATAATAACATAAATTTAATTGCTCAGTGTTATACCTATTTATTGAGTAAAGATGTAAAAAACATCACTGGATATATGAGAACTATTGTAAAAAACTTCACAGTTCCAAAGGAGAATATAAAAACTGATAGTTTTAACGACTATGAACAAAGGGAGTATGACTTTAAATCACTTGAAAGAAAGCTATTAGGATGGGATAATGAAAAATAAGCCATATAAGGGGCGTAAGTACTCAGATTGCATAAACAGGTATATTTTATAATGCTGAAATTAAAATGCAACAGAGTGCCTTTAAATAGGTGATAAGAGGATTACTGTATTTAAAAAAAATCAAATTAAATCAACAGGTATTTTTATAGAAAATATAGTTCTTACTATTATAGTTAACTGGTTGTTAATAACGGAATATATTCAAGATATATTAATAAAATATTATTGAAATAGAAAAGAGGTTAAATTTATCAAAAAAACAAAAAAGACTATACAAGTTAAAAACAAAGTAGCTTTAATTATAACTAATTATCCTGAAAACTTCAGCGAAAACATAAATAGAAAAGGTAGACCGAAAGCTAATTTTGACAATTTAACTGAATTACAATTAAGATTTAAATGTAATCAAAAGATTAAACAACTAAGAAAAAAGGAATATATGCTGAATGATTGGATTGAATTAAATGATTTTAATTACTTTCTAACAATACATATAAATAATAAGCTTGATTATAAAAAGCTTATGAATAATTTAAAGCATAAAGATAAGCAATTGAAGTATATTTCTTTAGCTGTATGGAGCTTAAAATCTAATTTACATTATCATATTTTAGTGCAAACGGGTTTAGATATAGATACTATTTATAGTAAATCAAAGCATTTAATAAACAATAGAGAAGAAGGCTTAAAACCTATTTGGGATAAAACCATGTTAAAACATTATTTTATTTATGAGAATTTAAAAGATGATGTAATTAAATTATTAGAAATAGATACCAGGAACAATATTATTTTAAAAAATAAGCAAATTGATATACTAAAACATGGAAAATTAATAAGTAATAGTAGAAATATAATAAAGCCTATTGTTATAAAGTATAGTGGCGATACAATCAATGAAGAGATTCCAGAGCTACAAGACACTATACAAATAGGCACAAAAGAGTATAAAGCCTTAGATAGTAGCGTTACAATAAATAATTATATTAAGAGAAGAAAGCAATAGAAGGTATTAACATAATATCTTTCTATTGCTTTTTATACTTGTAAAATATATTTATTGGATGTATAATTTATTTAAATTAATAAAAACAAGGTAAACGTTAGTAGTATCAACGGGTTTACTTATTATAAACTATAATAAATTAAAGTTATGAAAGCGAGGAAAATAAAATGGTAGAGGAAACAAAAACAGAAGAGAAGGATAGTACATACGCAGTAAAATTAGATTCAGCGGTTAAAAAAGATTTACAGGCATTATTAGAAGGATACAAGCAACAAGATATAGGAGCTAATGCAGGGGACTTTATTAAGACTTTATTGGAAATTTACAAAACAAACAAAATAGTAAGCAAGGTATCAAATGCAGACGTGGATATAAAGGAACTAAATACTTTAGTTAATAGGATATATAGTATTTATGGTAATATATTAGAACGTAACAATACCAACATTGACAATTTACAGTTAGAGCTTGCACAGCAACTAATTCAAAAAGATAATGTCATTAATAGTTTAAAGGTTAAAATTGAAGCTATAACAACTGAACAGGAACTATTAACAGAAGCATATAACGATAGTTGTGAAGATAAAAAAGAATTAGATAGTAACAGTATACAATTACAAAAATTAAATAATAGTTTAGAGTTTAATAATAGTAAACTTGTAGAAGATACAAAAGGTTTACTATTATTAAAAGAAGTAAATAATAAGTTATTAAATGAAATAGAAACTTTAAAAAGTATTCTTGCTACACAACAGGCAAGTAATAGCGAGCTAAAAGATATTTTGAAGAATAATGATTTTAATATTAGTGAATTAAATAAAAAAGTTGAAGCATTAACAAAGGACAATGTAGTCTCATTGGAACAACTAAAAGATAAGCAGATTATAGAAATGCAACAATTAAAAGATAAATCCAGTATACTATCACAGCGAGAAGTACTTTCTTTACAGAAATTACACCAAGAGCAGTTAAGTCAAGAACAAAACAAACATAATAGTATTATTGAAACCTACCAGTCTAAATATAAAGCATTGTTGGAGGAATTAGAGAATGTAAGAAGTGTACCGAAAGGAAGAAGTATTACAAAAGCAAAACCTAAGGAAACAAAGTAAATAGATTAAATGTAAAAGCATACCTCAGGGTATGCTTTTTTTGTCTCATCAATTATAAATAAATAGAGAACTGTATATAATAAATAAATTTGATTTGTACAATACCAATTAAATCAAATTCATTTAGTAGTAAAAATGGGGGGGAAGCTAATGTTGACACTATAACATTAGCTTAGCATTACAAATTTTCTTAGTGGGGACTGGTCTTCATATAATACTAAAATTTACTCGCTTTAGCTTATAAATTAAGTATTATAATTTCTCCATTTATTTTTTACTTTCAGTAAAAATACGCAATTGAAAATTGCATAAATGTTCAAAAATGAATCCCAGTCTAAGAGTTAATTCAAATGTATTATTAATAATACGAAAGGTGGATTTAATATAAAAGATAAAGTAAAAGTAATAACAAATCGTGATAACGAACTATTTAAACAATTAGGAAGAACAGCTATTATTACAAATAATCAAGCTCAGAGTTATTTAAAATATGATACTGATAATAAACGATTAGGGAACCTGGTTAAAGATGGATATTTAAAACAAGAAGTAGCAAAAATAAAGGGGAATTATAAAACAATATATAGACTTGATAAAAGAGGTAAAAAGTATGTGAAGGATAATGTTTCAGGGATAGATAAGTTATATAAATTTGAAAGTGCCACCCACGATAATAGGCTTACAGAAGCGTATTACAAAGAATATTGGGAAGTTAGGGACACCTGGAAAACTGAACAAGACTATAAGCAAGATTATCAGCATGGCACCCCAGACGCAACTGTTTGTATTAATGGAGTAACACAAATAATTGAGGTTATAACCCAAAATTATACATCAGATAATATTGAATCAAAACAAGAATTCGCACAAAATAACGGAATGGAGGTTAAATTTTACAATGCTTAATATAGATAAAACAATAACTGTAAAAACAAACTTAGTAGGCGGGCATGATTATTTGGATTATAAATCTGAATATAAGTTTTACTTAGAAGTTATACATCACTATTTTTATGGATATATATCAATATATCATTTCGAAAAAATTTTTGAAGGAATGGCAGATAAAAGGTATCTAACACATATTGCAAAAGAGTTTGTTGTTAATAAATGGATGGGAAGCGTAGCAATAAGCAACTATAAAATATTATATTTAAAAAGAAAATCAACTATATGTTTGAGTGAAAATGTTAATAACGGAGATTTAAATCTTCCTACAATTAGGCAAATAACAAGAAGTTTGATGTTAGCAGAAATACATTTAAATTATTTGGTAATGCCTTCAATTTACAAAAGACTTAATAATGATATATATATACTAAGCACTATAGAAGGTGTATTCACTATAGCTGTATTAGATATAACAAGGCGAACTGAAAAAGACTTATATGAATTAATACAAGAAATAACAACAACAAGGAATCTTGTAAATAGAAAACTAAAAATTATTTTCTTTAGCTTTGGCGATAAATTTGATGTGATTCAAAAAAACCTTAAAAGTGAAAGGATTAAAAATCTTACTACAACAAGTAATTTTGGTATACAAGGAAATAACTACTTAAATCTTAAAATTGAAGCAGAAGAATTAGATATTTTAAGATTTTTTAATAATAAAGAGCCGATTCTATAAAGCTCAGGAAACAATATACCCGTACACCCAATTTGGTATGTTTGCCTATCTCCCCGAAAAAGTGGATTAAGGATTATTTCAAAAGGTATTCCTTTTGAAAGTAAGAAAGGTTAAAATCTCCCAAAATTAACTTTACATGATTGTCCTGTTTCACAACGTGCGGAACGACAATCTCGACAATACGATTGTGGTATAGTTTCGCCTGTCTCCATAGTTCTCCATCCAAAATTCGGTTCTATTTCACCGAGAGAGTTTGCCCTTTTACCGCAACATGGACATTCTGCATATTCACTACCAGTAGAAAGACTATAAGGCATTTATCTTCACCTCCTGTATCATCAATTCATTATAGGGGGCAATTATTAATTAATATGTGGTGTATAGCCACATACTAACATGCCAATATACCTTTTCGGGGAGATAGGCAAACATACCATAATATACATATATTATATCATTTTTGTGAGCTATCGGGGCCTAATTCTATATGCTTATAATTACCTTTAGAAACAATTTATAAATTTCTATATAAAATTCTTATATTAATATTATAATGATTTTTAAAGGTTAAAAAAATGATATACTATTGAAAGGGGTGATTTACACATGCAGAATAAAAATCAATTGGTTCAGCCTGTTTTAAAATGGGCAGGTGGTAAAAGACAGTTGTTATCAGAAATAAGTAAATATATCCCTAAGGGTATAAAAAACTACTACGAACCATTTATTGGTGGCGGAGCGGTTTTATTTCATTTACAACCCAAAAGAGCAACAATTAATGATTTTAATAGCGAGCTTATAAATGTTTATACTGTAATACGAGATAATTTAGAAGAACTTATTATTGACTTACAAAAACATAGAAACGAAGAAGAATATTTTTACAATACAAGGGGATTGGATAGAACTCCTGAATTTGATACTTTAACTAATATTCAAAAGGCGAGTAGAATAATATATCTTAATAAGACTTGTTATAATGGACTTTTTAGAGTTAATTTGAGTGGAGAATTCAATACTCCGTTTGGAAAATATAAAAACCCTAATATTACAAATGATATAGCCCTTAAAGCAGTTAGTAAATATTTAAATGAAAATAATATTACCTTTCTGAATGGTGACTTTGAAGAAGCTTTACACGGTATACGTAAAGGAAGTTTTGTATATTTTGACCCTCCATATTATCCAATAAGTGATAGTTCAAGTTTTACAGGTTATACATTAGATGGTTTTAGTAAGAAAGACCAAGAAAGATTAAAAAAGTTATGTGATAAGCTAACAAAGCAAGGAGTTAAGTTTCTTTTATCTAATTCTTCTGCTCCATTTATTTTGGAATTATATAAGGATTATAATATAGAATTTGTTAAAGCAAATAGAAATATTAACAGTAATGGAGCTAAAAGAGGCGAAATAAATGAGGTATTGGTGAGCAATTATGAGCTTGATTGAAACTAAGTGGGAGCAAATCTTTGTTAAACATGATATATTAAATTCTGTTAAAAAAGACGGTTTTTTTAATATAACTGCAACTGAAATTAATAAATTCCGTGAAGCAAGATTGATGACCAAGTTTGACCATAAAGTAAACCTTCCTAAGATATTTAAAGATAATAATTTATCCATATTGCCACTTACCAGAGGAAGTTATATGTTAGGTAATTTTGATACATATCAGCCAATAACATATAATACTAATATTCAAAACATCGGATTTAGTCTTCCAGGGCATATTGACAGCATAGATAGTAGTAACCTATATAGCGAAAGTTCTGCGTTGAGTTGTGCTTATGTGAGTGGGATAATAGATGATGTTATAGGTGAAGATGTCTTACCAACCGTAAACGGTAGGATGTCTACTGGAAAATTTAGTTTTGATATTAATAATATAGTTAATGGAAATTCATACCCTATTTCTGTATCCAACAGTCAATGTGAAATAGATGGTGGTTATGAAAGTATAAATAAATTTGCAGTTATAGAAGCTAAAAACTTTACATCAGATGATTTTTTAATTCGACAGCTTTATTATCCTTATAGACTATGGCAAAGTAAACTTTCTAAGGAAGTTATCCCTATTTTTATGACTTATTCTAACGATATATTTAGTTTTTTTACATACAATTTTAATGATTGTTTAAAATATAACTCATTACAACTTGTTAACCAAAAAAATTATATAATTGCTCCTGAACAAATAGTGCTTAATGATATTTATGATATTTTACAAAATGTTACACTAATAGCTGAGCCTATAGTTCCATTTCCACAAGCAAATTCATTCATAAGAGTAATTGATTTATTAGGATTATTAATGGAAAATGGTGAACTTACGAAAGAATATATAACATTAAATTATGCTTTTGACGAAAGACAAACAGATTATTACACAAATGCAGGTATTTATTTAGGTTTGATAGAAAAAAGAAGAACGATTTCTAATATTTCTTATATTATATCTGCCTTAGGTAAGCAAATAATGGCTAAAAGACATAAACAAAAATATTTATCTATTGTAAAATGTATATTAGAACACGAGGTATTCAATAAAGTTTTAAGAGAATATTTTGATACAGCTTCTCCAGTCTCTGGAAAAAGAATTTCAATTATTATGAATAACTGTTTTCTTTACAATATATCAAGTCAAGACACCGTAGATAGACGGTCTGGAACGGTTAATAAATGGATAGACTGGATATTAAATTTACAAAGTTAAATTTAAGTAAACATAACATTCCACTATATATACATTAATTATACATTTACATTATATAAATGTATAATTAATGTATATAGTCCAATTATTTTAGTGTATCAAACAATGAGGAGATGAAATTATGAAATTATCAATTGAAGAAATATTAAAAGCCATAAGAGATAGAACGATATTTGAATATGATAAAGATGATAAAAAAGATTATGAAAGTCTGTTAGAATGGTTAGAGAAAATAGGCTATGCAACTAACTTAGGAATTTTTGATAAAAAAAAGACAATAATAGCAGGAACCAACTTTGCTAAACTAACTGAAAAAGGTAAAAATTACTTAAATAAAAAATAATAAAAACAAAAGAATGCCTATTGGTTATTAAAAAAACCTGGGCATTCTTTTGTTTTTATTATTTTTTATTTCCATATATAAATTGAATCAGCACACCGAATGCCAACTTTGTATATAAGTTAGCATTTGTTAAATTACTTGTAAGTATTGATATTACTATGTTTACGTTGAATTTATACATTGCATTTCATAATGCTGTTATATTAAATGCCAACTTATACTATAATATGATTATAAGTTAGTATTTAAAGGGGGCATACATATGGAGACAAATGACAAAACAAGCAGAGGAATAAATAAAGCTCAAGAAGTTGAACCACTAAAAAGAATTAAGGATATAGCAAAAATAAAACAATTTCTATTAGGAAAAGAAAATAAAAGAGATTATATGTTACTTGTAGTGGGTATAAATGTCGGTCTTAGAGCGGGCGATTTGCTTAGTTTGAGTATTAAAAATGTATTTCAAGATAACAAAATAGTTGATAAAGTGGTCATAACTGAAGAAAAAACAGATAAAAAAAGAGTGTTTGAATTAAATAAGAGTGCAAAAGATGCTATATTACTATACCTAAGTACCTTAAAAAACATAGATACTGATAGTTATTTATTTAAGAGTAGAAAAGGTGATGGAGCATTAACAGTCGAGGCCGCACACAAAATAATCAAAACGACTTTAAAAGAATTGAATATCAAGGGCAATTTTGGAACTCATACCCTTCGAAAAACTTTTGCATACCACATATATGCGAATAACATTAAAACAAATCCAAGTATTGTAAATACTCTACAGAAGATTTTGAATCATAGTTCAGAAAGCATAACATTAAAATATATTGGAATAACAAAAGAAGTAATCTCCAATGTTTATAATAGTTTAAATCTTTAGAACAAGTAGAAATACTTGTTTTTAAAATTTATAAAGGACTTTCAATGTGTTTATAGAATTATATTATAAATAGAAACCCATTGAAAGTGAGGTATATTTTAATGACTTATACGGTTGCAGAAGTTAGTCAATTAGTAGGTTTATCTAAACCCAGTATCTATAATAAAATAAATAGAAACCCCTTTAAAGAACATACAACCAAAAAGCAAGGTGTTACATATATAGATGAATTAGGGCTTAATTTAATTAAAAATGATATAAAGGACTTTAAAGAAGATATAAAGGACTTTAATACTAAAGACATAGATAATTCAATAGATGATGAGGTTGCAACGGATACAGACGATTTAAACTCCAATAAAGTCTTTATAAACTTCTTGAAAACAGAAAATGAAAAACTATGGAATGAATTAAATGTTAAAAATGTTCAAATAGAAAATTTAAATGAACGATTGAAGCAAGAACAAAAATTGATGGAGAATAATCAAGTTCTACTAAGAGATAAGCCACAGGACTTATTTATGTTGGAAGAACATTTTCATGAACTGGATAATAAGTTATTGCATATTAAAGACCAGATGGAAAAGAAAAAGAGTAGTCATAATGAGCCTGTTCAGAAAACAAAAGGATTTTTAAATAAGTTATTTAATAAATAAGAGAAACAACAACAAAGATAACTTATATATGGTCGTCTCTATTGTTGTTGTTTTAAAATATTTAAGTACAACATAGTTTTAATACTTTTAAGCATACTTAGAAAGATTGATATATCTATGTTTGAGTATGCGAAAGATAACCTATTTATGGTCAAAGATAACTTAATTATGGTATATCGGATTTTAAAGATAACCTATTTATGGTCAAAGATAACTTAATTATGGTATGTCAGATTTTAAAGATAACCTGTTTATGGTCATTTATATATTATATTGATAAGGGTATTAAAACATAGGATATTAGTAGTTTTTGATAACTATAACTTTTATTTCTTAAAGTTATTGATAACTTTAAGAAAAATGAGTTATAGTTATTATAGGGGGTGGTGACAAATGATAACGGATATATCAAAAGCAAATAATAATTGGGTATACCAAAGCAATAAATTAATAGAAGCGTCTTATTCATTTACCGTATTGGAGCAGAAAATAGT
>NZ_CALEVF010000067.1 GCF_937920395.1 uncultured Clostridium sp.
CTATGCAAAATTGAACTTTATCACAACCATTTTTATAAAATTCATCTGTAAGTTTCACTTCTATGAAAAACTTACTTTTTTCAAGTCCAATATAATTAAGTTCATCTTTTATTTTATCTTGAAGTTTTTTTGCTGTAGAGCATCTGATTTCATGTATTTCATTCCCTATAATTTTCATTTGTCCCTCAAGAGCTATTTTTTCTTTTTTAATAGTAATAATTATTTCACCACTATTAATTAATTCTTCATACTCAAATTCAATTTTATCTCTATATTGGTAAATTTCTTTTATAGTTGGTGCATACTTCTTCTTACAATTATTAATTTGACTTATTCTACTATTCATATATTCCAATTCTTTTTCATCATAATAAATTGTTTCTTTTAAATCTCTAAGTTCTGTGATATTTTCTTCTATATTAAAATAACTTTCTTCAATAGAATCTGTAACTACTTTTATTTTATCCATATGTTTTTCAATAGTGCGAAGTTCTTTTATCGCCATAGCTAAATTATACAATACCGAGGTATTTCCCTCATCACTTGTATATAACAATTGATAGCTTTTAGATAAATGTTTCTCTAAATTTTCCGAATTACTAACTATTGCATATTTTTCCAAAAGTTCTTCATCCTCGCCGATTTTGAGGTTTGCATTTTTAATTTCTTCTAACTGATAATTTAAAAAATCAATTCTCTTATCTCTTTCCCCTTCATTGCCTTCAAGTTTAAGAATTCTATTTTTTATATTTATCATTCTTATATATTTATCATTATATTCATTTATAGCAGCCCTAAGTCTATCATTACCAAAAGAATCTACATAAAATATATGATTAGCCTTATCTAATAGGTTATGATTATCATGTTGCCCATGGATATCTAATAGATTCTTACTAATGTATTTAACTTTCGATAGTAACAATGATTTACCATTAACTTTAGCAATACTTTTTCCAGATTGAAAAGTTTCACGACTTATGAATACTGTATCCTCATAATCAATCTCCATCTCCTCTAAAACATCTTTATTATTTTGAGTATCGATGGTGAAAATGGCCTCTACATAAGTTTTATTTTCCCCTGTTCTAATTAAGTTCTTATTAAATTTACCACCTAACACATAATTTATAGCATCAATTAAAATTGATTTTCCTGCTCCTGTTTCACCTGAAAGAACATTAAAACCTCTTTCAAAATTAATACTTAATTTTTCAATTAGGGCAAAATTCATAATATTTAATTGTAGGAGCATACTAATTCCTCCTATTCACTAATCATTTTTTTAACCTTTTGAATTATTTCTTTCGCATCTTCTTCTCTTCTAACTAAAATAAAAACAGTGTTATCCCCAGCAACAGTTCCTACAATACCATTAAGCTTCAAAGAATCTAATGCTTCAGCTGCTGCGGCTCCAGCTCCAGATATAGTTTTAAGTACTATAAATTTGTCTACATGATCAACGTACAAAACGGTTTGAGAAAAAATATTAACCAATTTATTAGATAAAAAGCTATCACCCGGCGAGCTAGTCGAATATATGTGAGTTCCATACGCATTCATAACCTTAATTAATTTTAGTTCTTTTATATCTCTAGAAACAGTTGCTTGAGTAATATCAAACCCACTATTTTTTAATTCTTGTGCTAACTGTTCTTGAGTTTCAATTTCTTTAGACTGAATGATCTCAATTATTTTTGCATGACGCGATATCTTCATCTTTTTCTCCCTCACAATCTGTTGTTCTAGAAATTATTTTTTTCCTCAGAATACCAAAATAATTATAATCATTAAATTTAACTAATCTACATTTTTGCTGTGAAACACTTACTAGTATTTCCTCATAACTATTTAGTTTTATTGCTCTTTGACCATCTAAAGTCAAAAATATACTTTCATGTTCACATTTTATATTTACAGATATTTTGCTTTTACTATCAAGCACTATAGTTCTCATTGATAACGATAATGGGCAAATAGGTGTTACCTCTATAACATCTAGGTTAGGATATATTATAGGGCCTCCTGCTGATAAAGAATATGCTGTAGATCCTGTTGGGGTAGCTATTATAAGTCCATCACCTGTAAAATCGATGTAAAACTTATTATCTATATGAAGTTCATATTTAACAACTCTTGCAAGTGTTCCCTTTGATACAACTATATCATTAAGTGCCGTGTATTTTTCAAGTTCATGCCTATTTGGCAAAGTGCAATTAAGCATCATTCTATCTTCTACATAATAATCATCTTCAATAACTCTTTTTATAGCAGTTTCAAATTCTAGTAGTTCCACACTGGATAGAAATCCTAAGTTTCCTATGTTCACTCCTAGTATTGGAATATTTGAATTATTTAAATTTCGAGATGTTCTTAAGATAGTACCATCTCCACCTAAAGCTACAATAATATCCAAATAATTATATTTAATATTTTCAAGCCCAATGGAATCTTTAAAAACAAATATATTAATATCATCAATATATTGACTAATAATATTTTTTACATATTTACCGATTTTTCCATCCTTATCTTTAGTAGTATTTATATTAATGCCAATGTTTTTCATATTTCCTCCTTGCCATGTTCTTTAACACAAATAAACTATTTATTATTCCCCTTTGACATTATTTAAACTTCTATGAGCCTTCGAAACTAATAATGCTACATTATCTTCAACATAATCAATATAGTCACCTTTTGATTTAGTAAAATAAATCAAATATTCAATATTTCCATTAGGCCCTTTTATTGATGAATAATCAACATTAATAACCTTTACATTAAGGTTTTTCAATAGTTTTAGTACTCCAACTATTACATCGATATGGTCACTAGCTTTTTTGACCACGCCTTTTTTATTTACTATACCTATACCTACTTCAAATTGTGGCTTTAATAATGCCACAACACTACCATCATTTTTTAATAGATTCAATAAATTGGGAATAACTTTTTCAAGCGATATAAATGACACATCAACACTTGCAAAATCTGCAAGTTCACAAATACTGTCTTCATTTAAATACCTAATGTTTGTTTTCTCCATAGAAATTACTCGAGTGTCAAGTCTCAATTTATCATCTAACTGATTTGTTCCAACATCTATTGAGTATACCCTGCATGCTCCATGTTGGAGCATGCAGTCTGTAAATCCTCCTGTAGATGCACCAATGTCTAGACAGACTTTGTCCTTAAGATCAATCTTAAAGGTATCTATAGCCTTTTGAAGTTTAAGCCCCCCCCTACTAACATAAGGGATGTCTTTTCCAATAAACTCAATACTAGATGTAACATCAATTTTTTTTCCGCATTTAGTAGTAACAATACCATCGACAAATATATTTCCAGCAATAATATTTTCTTTTGCTCTTTCTCTTGAAAATAAAATACCTCTTTCAACCACAATAACATCTAATCTCTCTTTATTTTCTATCATAAAAAAACTCCTTAAACCCCAATAAAATCATTACTAGACTAATTTTAAAATACTATCAAAAATTCCATCTACATCTAGTTTATATAACTTATACAATATATCAACTGATCCGTGAGGAATAAATTCATCATTAAATCCTAAATTAATTACCTTTACCTTCTTGTTCAATAAATTCACATATTCTAATACCAAAGAACCTAGACCACCATGAACTATATTATCCTCTATAGTAACTAAAGAGTAATTTTCATCTACAAGTTTTGATATTAACATTTTATCAATAGGCTTGATAAAACATGCATTAACCACAGTAGCTTCTATTCCCATATTTAATAATTTTTCTCTAACTAAAATCGCATTTTGAACCATTTTACCTGTAGCTATAAATGCTATTTTACCACCCTCAAACAGAGTCTCCCATTTTCCCCTCTTAAAGTCAATAATAGGAGACATTTTAACATTACAATTATCTCCACCTCTAGGGTACCTTATAGCAATTGGATAATCTTGTTTAACTGCAAATGTAAGCATTTTCTTAAGTTCTCCTATACATTTAGGCGCCATAATTGTCATATTGGGAATATGAGATAAATATGATAAGTCAAATATCCCTTGATGTGTTTCTCCATCCTGTCCAACAATACCTGCCCTATCAATTGCGAAAATAACAGGTAATTTCTGAATACATACATCATGTAAAATTTGATCATATGCTCGCTGTAGAAATGTAGAATACACTGCAAAAATTGGTTTAAGTCCTTGTGATGCCATTCCTGCAGCCATAGTAACCGCATGTTGCTCAGCAATACCCACATCAAAAAACCTATTCTTAAACTCTTTTGAGAACGCTTCTAGTCCTGTGCCCTCAGGCATTGCCGCTGTTATTGCTACTATATCTTTGTTCTCCTTTGCAAGAGTTACCATCTGCTCACCAAATGCACCAGAATAACTTTCCTTGTGACCACTACATAACTCTCCATTTGCTGGATTAAATGGTCCCATACTATGATATTTATTGGGCTGTTCTTCAGCAAATTTATAACCCTTGCCTTTTTTAGTTATTACATGAATAATCACAGGTCCATCTATTTTTTTTGCAAGTTTCAAAACCTTACTCACTTCTTTAATATCATGTCCATCTATAGGTCCAAAATAAGTTATACCCATATTCTCAAATAACATTCCAGGAACTACTACCTGCTTAATTCCATTCTTAAGCTTTTGAATCGAATTAACCATTCCATCACCTACACTAGGTATTTTCCTAAGTGTAGAATTTATTTCTTTTTTAATTCTATTATAAGTTGGGTCAATCCTAAACTGACTTAGATACTTAGATATACCACCCACATTTTTAGAAATAGACATTTGATTATCATTTAACACAATAATCATCTTAGTTTTCCTAAATCCTACATCATTTAATGCCTCGAAAGACATACCACCAGTAAGTGCACCATCGCCTATTACTGAAATAACATTATAGTCTCCCTTTTGTAAATCGCGAGCCCTAGCAATGCCAAGCCCTGCCGAAATAGAAGTACTGCTATGTCCAGAATCAAAAATATCATATTTACTTTCTTCTCTTTTCGGAAAACCACTTAATCCACCATAATTTCTAAGTAGATCAAATTTATCTTTTCTTCCCGTAAGAATTTTATGTACATAAGATTGGTGACCTACATCCCATATTAATTTATCTGTATCAAAATCAAAAACATTATATAAGCTTAATGTTAATTCCACTACGCCCAAATTAGAAGCTAGATGTCCTCCAGTTTTTGATACTTTTTCAATTAAAAAATGTCGAATTTCTTTTGCAAAGTCATTCAACTCTTGTATCGTCATTTTTTTTATTTCATTTATATCATTAAAATTTTCTAGTATTTTACTCATATATCTATCCTCTTTTATAAAATATATTATTTAACCCACATTTATGGAAATATTATATCATATAATATTATTTAATTCAAAAGCTATTTCGACTTTAATTTCCAATTACTTACATTTATGAAATACTTATAATTAAAAACCAGTTTAAAATAATAGTTTTTATTTTTAATATTCCCTTTTCAATAAAAATTCTGTAATTTCTTCTAAGTTCTCGGTATTTACCTTAACTTGTTTTAATAATTTTAAACACTCCTGAGTCAAATTATTACACTTTTGCATGCATTTTTCTAGACCATACATTGTTATAAATGTGGTTTTATTATTAGATTCATCACTTTTTATGTTTTTTCCCAAAATAGAAACATCACCAATTACATCTAATATATCATCCTTTATTTGAAATGCTAGCCCTAATTTATCTCCATACTCTTTTAAATAACTTAAATCGCCCTGATCAGCATTTCCAAGTGTTGCTCCACATACCACAGCAGCTTTTATTAATTCTCCTGTTTTATTTTTATGCATATACAATAATTCTTCTTCTGATATTGTGATGCCCTCGCTTAAGATATCAGAAATTTGCCCAGCTATCATCCCCTGCGCGCCAGAAGCTTTTGCTATAAGATTACTTGCTTTAATTGTATTTAAACTTCCATCTAAACATTGATCTAGCATTATTATCATAGCCTCATTTAATAATCCATCACCCGCTAGTACTGCAACTGCTTCTCCATAGATTTTATGATTTGTAGGTTTACCACGACGTAAATCATCATTGTCCATACAAGGCAAGTCATCATGAATAAGTGAGTATGTATGAATCATTTCAAGAGCTGCAGCAAATGGTAGTATTTTCTTATAGTCATTTTTATACATGCCATAAGTAAGAAGCATTAGAATTGGTCTAACTCTTTTTCCTCCTACTTTTAAACTATAAATCATTGCCTCAAAGTTTTTACTACTATCTTCAGGCTTATCTTTAAAATAATCATCTATCCATTTTTCCACAGACTCTTTTATCAATTGCATATTCATTTTATTCCTTCTTTCCATTATAGTTTCTAAAACACATTAGAATACTTAACTCTTAATCTCTTCTACATTAGCAATAAAATCTTTTTCACCCTCCGCTGTTAATATTTTTATTTTACCTTCTGTGTCATTAAGAATTTTATACAAATCGTTGCATATCTTAATACCTTCCTCATAATTTACCATTGTCCCTTCAAGTGTTACTTCATTTCCATCCATCACTTCTACAATTTTTTCAAGCCTTTCCATCATAGTTTCATAAGATTCTTTTTTCTTTGCCATTATAACTCCTCCAAATTGCTTATATTAAATCTAGCAGTGCCATCCTTTAATGTAATCTTTATCTCTTTATTGTTTTTTAAAATGCTAATTTCACTAATAACATCATTTTCATGGGTTTGAAGTACTGCATATCCCCTGTTCAATACGTTTAAAGGGTTATGTGCATGCATTAGAGCATTTAATTTTGAAAGTTTCTGCTTTTCCATTGAAATCTTTGCTTTAATTTTATAATTCAAATTTTCTTTTAAGTTATCTATATGAGTATATTGGTTAACTATAAAATTCAAAGGATTATTTACTTTCAAAGTATTACTTATTAAATTAATTTTATTATATTCTTTAGTAACCTTAAATTCCGCGCATCTTAGTAAAAGTTCTCTAAGTGATTTAATTTCATTATTTAAATCTTTTAAATTTCTCACAGCTATTTCTGCAGCTGACGATGGAGTTGGAGCTCTATGGTCACTCACGAAATCTGCTATAGTAAAATCCGTTTCATGACCAATACCTGTAATTATAGGAATCTTAGAATTATATATTGCATAAGCTAAATTTTCTTCATTAAATGCCCATAATTCCTCAATAGAGCCTCCACCTCTTGCAATAATAATTAAATCAACATTTTTTGAGCTATTGAAATATTTTATACCTTCTTCAATTTCAGTGCTAGCACTTACTCCTTGAACTAGAGCTGGATATATTAACATGTTAACATTAGAGTTACGCCTTGTTGCAACATTAATAATATCTTTAATTGCAGCACCTGTTTGTGATGTAACTATACCTATTCTTCTAGGAAATGAAGGTATTATTTTTTTATGCTCTTCATCAAATAGCCCTAATTTATATAGTTTATCTTTTAATTTTTGAAAAGCTAAAAATAATTGACCTTCTCCATCTGTCTCCATAGAATCACAATAGACTTGATATGCTCCGCCCTTTTCATAAACGGAAACTCGCCCTCTAATTATAACATTCATACCATCCCTAGGTATAATAACAAGTTTCTGAGCCTGTGATTTGAACATTACACAATTTACTTTTCCAAACTCATCTTTTAATGAAAAATATATGTGTCCACTACTATGAAGTTTTACATTAGATAATTCTCCTTTAACATTGGCATTATTTAATATAAAATCACTATCTATTACTTTTTTAATATACCCATTAAGAGCCGTTACTGTTATTACTTTAATAAACATTATCCCTCCACGAAGCGCAAGCATTTTTTATAAGCATCGTTGTCGTCATCAGTCCCGTCCCACCCGGAACTGGGGTAACAAAACTTGCATGATCAATAACATCGTAAAAATTTACATCTCCAGTAATTTTATTGTTTACCATTGTAGTTCCAACATCTATAACAATTGCTCCCTCCTTAACAAATTTACTTGTCACAAACCCGGGTTTACCAATAGCTGCAACTATTATATCTGCCGTTTTACAAATTTCTGCAAGGTTAGTTGTTTTTGAATGACATATCGTTACAGTAGCATCCTCATTTAGCAATAATTGAGCAGCCGGTTTTCCAACGATATTGCTTCTGCCAATAACAACTGCATGTTTACCTTTAATATCACATCCCGTATTTTTAATCATTTCAATGACCCCTAATGCAGTACAAGGAATAAAGCTTTTATCTCCCTTATAAAATCTACCCATATTTACATCTGTTAATCCATCAATATCCTTTTTATATGAAATTTTAGAAGTAATTTCTCTCTCATTCAAATTTTTAGGTAAAGGTAATTGAATTATTATTCCATCGACACTTGTATCTTCATTAAATTTTTCTATAACATCTATTATATCCTTTTGACTTGTATCTTTCTCTAATTGAATACAAGTGTAAGATATCCCTAATTTGTCACATAAATTATTCTGGCTTTTTACATATGATAAAGAACCTCCGTCAGAGCCTACCAATATAGTTTTAATTGATGGTGCTCTAAGCCCTCTATTAATACCATCCTTTATAATAGCTCTAATTTCATCTCTATAGACTTCAACTATTGTCTTACCATTTACTCTAATACCCATATAATTTTCTCCTTTTATACATTTTAAAATATTAACTAGTACCAGAATATTCTAACATATTTTTAATTATTTTTTCCAAAATAAAAAAACTAATCAGATATACACGTCAATTCTTGCGTCATTACAAAGTCAATCTAATCTAATAGTTAGTACTATCAGATGTTCCATAGACTAAATAAGTCACAATATAGGCTAGTATACTGACTAGTTATCTTATTACTGCTAATATATTAAATCATCTTCGCAAGTATGCCATTTATAAAGGCTGGAGAGCTATCCTCACCATACATCTTTGCAAGTTCTATTCCCTCATTTACAGAAACCCTATTAGGTATTTCTTCCTCATATAATATTTCATATGTACTTATTCTTAATATAGCCAAATTCATTTTTGATAACCTTGCTAATTTCCATTTAATTAAATATTTTTCAATATTTTTATCAATCTCTTTACCATTTTCGTGAATACCAGCTAATACCTTCGTGATATATGACATATCAAGGTCCTTTAAATCAACATCTGTGTTTTCTTTAAAGTTTTCAATTATATCCTCGTATTTTTCTTTGTTTATTGACATTTCAAAAAGTAATTTCATTGCTGTTTCTCTTGACTTTCTTCTATTCATTAGTAATCCTCCTAATTTTTCAATCCGATACTATACTTTATTATAAGAATAACAAACATATAAATAAACACCCTCCGATTAGAGAGGGTGTTTATTACTATGCTTCTATTTCCTCAAGCTTTTCTGTTTTAGGTAATACAACATTTTGAACATACACATTTACTGATGATACTGCAAGTCCTGTCATAAGCTCTACGGATTTTTTAACATTTATTTGTGCTTTTTCAGTTACTTCTGGAATTTTAATACCATATTCAACTACAACGTGTAAATCAATTATTGCACTATTTTCTCCAACATTGACTTTAACGCCTTTAGATAAATTTTTCTTTCCACTTAATATTTGAGTTATTCCACCAACAAGACTAGCGCTCATTCCAACAATTCCCTTTATTTCAGCAACAGCGAGTCCCGCTATGACACTAACTACATCCTCAGATATTTTAACAACACCCATTTCAGTTTCATTTAAAATTTTATCTTCCATAGTAGTACCCCCTTATTTAACTTAGGTAAAACATGA
>NZ_CALEVF010000068.1 GCF_937920395.1 uncultured Clostridium sp.
TAATGATTTTAAAATTTTGATTAATTTATAAAGAGATAGAAATATCTCTTTTTTTAGTGTCTCTTAAATTATATTTTAGTTTTTTTATGTTATAATTAGTGTAAATTAATAAGACATTTTAATAAAGTATTAAGCACATGATGTCTTACAAAGAGGTGCAATAATATGAGAGAAGATAAAGTTCTTGAGATGATAAAGACCAACCCAATTGTTATAAAAAATATTGAAAATCCTAGTGATGAGATGAAACTTATGGCGATAAAGAAAGATGGTATAATGATTCGTTATATAAAAGATCCTACAAGAAAAATGGAGGATTTAGCAATAGAAAACAATCCAAGGGTAATTGAATTTATAAAGGAACCAACTTATGATATGAAAAAACATGTTGTTTCAAAGCTATGGAATACTTTGGAGTATATTGAGGATCCCTCAGAAGAATTGATAATATTAGGCATGAAACAAAAGGGATATGCAATAAAATATTCTAAAAATCCAAGCGAAAAACTTCAAAAAATTGCTATAGAAAAAGATTATGATTCTATAAAATATATAGAAAATCCAAGTGAAGAAATACAGTTTTTAGCAATAAACGAAAATTATGTTGCTTTAAGGTATATAAAAAATGCAACATTAAGTGTAGAGTTATTGGCAATAAGCGAAAATGAATCAGCTATAAAATTTATTGAAAATTTAGATGATAATAAAAAGATATTATTTTTAAAAAAGAACGCATTGGTAATGAAATATATTATTAATGATCTTTCAAGGGATATTGTAGAATCGGCTTTTAAAGAGGTATTATCTAAAGAAACTGTACCAGATAAATATGTGAGAGATTTTATAAATTGTGATAGTATAAATGAGAAATACGGAAATATATCTATGGATAAAATAGTTTTTATTTATAAATATGGTAGTAAAACATGTAAAAAAATAGCAGTTGATGAAAAACTCAATATGATGTAAGAAAGGATGAACAAATGAATTTAAAAGATACAATGTTAAGCGTAGAACTTGTTATAGAGACAAATGAAGTACCTTTAATTGTAGGAGAAAGTGGTATTGGAAAAACAGCACTCGCGAAAACTCTTTCAAAAAATAAAGGATGGAGCCTGGTTATTATAGATGGTAACCTCTTAAAAGAAGGAGAGATAGGTGGACTTCCAACAGTTGAGGATTATAGTTTTAAAGATATAAATGGAAATGAGGTTAAATCAAAAAATACTGTTTACGCGGTTCACACAAAACTACAAGAAATAGATAAATTGATAAATGACGGTAAAGAAGTGTTTTTATTTATTGATGAAATAAATCGTTGTGAGCACACAGTGCAACAGGAACTTATGAACCTAATATTAAATAGAGAAATAAATGGATATAAGCTAGATAATAGAGTGAAAATATTAGCAGCAATGAATCCTTCTAGTAAATATGGTGAAGATTTCGATTATCAAGTAGTTGATATGGATGCAGCTCAAGAAAATAGATTTGTTTTATTACATATGGAATGTGATCCTAAAGCTTGGATTTCATGGGCTATAGAAAATAACTTAGAGCAAAAAGTTATAGAATTCATATCTACATTTCCAGAATATCTACTAAATAATCAAAAGGATGAGCAAATAAGAGCTACCCCTAGAAGCTACGCGCGGGTGTCTAAAGTTTATAAAATATACAAGGATAATAAAGATGCTATACCTAAAAGAATATTTCTTAATATAATTAAAGGAAATTTAGGTAACAGAATAGCGAATGAGTTTATATCATTTACGCAGGAAGATAATGAACCTTTAATTTCTTTTGATGATGTATTTGCAGGTGAGGCATTATCACAAGAAGTAATATCTAAGGTTAAAAATGAAACTCATACTAGGTTATATTTAACAGCAAAAAATATCATTTATACATTGGATAATAAAGTAATTCTAGACAGTGATATAAAGAGGCTTATAGAATTATTGAATATTTATCCTGTGGATTTAGGTGTAGGAATTATGCAGGATATTAAAGAAAGTAGCAATAATGTTTATAAAATGTGTTTGGAAAATGAAGCCTTTGTTGAAATGTATTTTAAGGCCTATAATCAAATAAAAGGCTAGGTGAAATTATGGGAAAAAATTTTGAAATCCTTAAAAGTGAGCTTTATGATGAAATTTCTAATGTGAAAAGCATAAAGAATATGCCAAGTAATTTTACTGAGGATTTCTTGAAGCTCGTCACAATGGTTAATTTTATGTTAATAGAGGATAAGGATAATTTCTATGGATATTTTCTGCTTCAAATGTCTAGAGAAATAAAATATGATATAAGTTCTCCAACAGCTGTGAATTTTAAGTTATCTAGGTTTGTTATTTACTTTAATCCGTATATTTTTTTAAACCTCACAGCAGAGCAGATGAAAAGTAGTATAAAACATGAGATTTATCACATATTATCTTTTCATTTAAAACGTGCAAGAGGACTTAAAACAAAATATAGTACCTTGGCTATTAATATGGCAATGGATATAGTGGTTAATCAATATTTAGATTATCTTCCACCATTTGCGACAACAATAGATAATGTAAATTCAAAATATAGAATAAATCTTGAGCAATATATGAGCATGGAATATTATGCAAAGGAAATTCAAAAAGCCTTGAATCTATTAGAGGAAGATGATGAAAGTCAAGAGGATGACTCTAAGGATAAGCATATAGAAAAAGAATATGATGCTAGTAAAACTCATGATTTATGGGAAGAATCTATAGAGGTTGACGAGGAAACTCTCCAAAATTTTACGCAGAAATATGCAATGCTTTCAGAAAAAGGCAAAGTACCTCTTTATTTAGAGGGAATTTTGAAGGGATTAAAAAATGAAAAAGGTGAAATTCCTTGGAATTTGTATTTAAAAAAAATTATGGGAACATTAGAAAGTGATAAAAAAAAGACTGTTGCAAGAAGAAATAGGCGTCAACCTAACAGATTGGATCTAAGAGGAGAACTTAGGGGACATACTGCTAGAATTACCTTGGCTATAGATGTAAGCGGCAGCATAAGCGATGAGGAGTTTAAAGGAGCAATAAAAGAAGTTTTTAATATAGTGAAAACTTATAAACATGAAATAACTCTAATTGAATGTGATACGCAAATAAGGCAGGTATACAAGGTTAAATCTATTAATAGTATAAGAGAGCGATGTACTAGCCGTGGTGGTACGAAATTTACACCTGTGTTTAAGTATATAAATGGTACAGATACTAATATACTAATATATTTTACGGATGGAAAAGGTGAAACAAAACTTGATGTATTACCAAAGGGCTATAAAACATTGTGGGTTATATCAGGTCGTGGTGATAAATTATCATTAAAAGAACCTTTTGGTATAATTAAAAAATTAAAGCCTGTAGAAATAATAGAGGATACACAGGAAAGGTTAGATATAATGGTAGACGGATTTTCTATGCAAAGTCAAGAACCAATACATTAGGACGGTAACGCGTGGTATTTCTCCTATGTGCCTTGCAAACGAACTTTAAACTGGAAATTTGACTAAGAAATTCTAATGATTTACTCATGAAAAATTCTCTATCACTCACATTCGCCGTCCTGGCTCAGGTTCGCTAGCCTGCCTTCCTGGCAGGCTTACGAGAATTTTACATTCGTAAATCAAGAATGTCTAAGTCAAATTTCAATAGTTTTGTCGTTTCGTATTGCAAGTCACTTCGGAGAAATTCACGCTTACTATGTGTGGAGGTTAAGGAAAAACACTTAAAATTCTTTAACTTATTTATTATTCTCTAAAGTTTGGTTGTTAGTTTCTGAAGCTTTTTTATTTCTCTTTAAATCATCGATGGTGTGTTTTAGAATTATTATTGCAAATATGAGGGTTATGCCGTTGGCTAGGTATATTGAGGCTTGTTTTGTGGCAACTCCGAATATAAACCATAAGAATACGCCTATTGTAAACATTAGATACATGCTTAAGGAGATTCCTGAGGTGTTTTTAGTTTTTATTACTTTAATTGCTTGTGGTAAAAAAGAGAGTGTTGTAAAAGCTGCAGCTATGAAGCCTATTGTTGTAATCATTTTCATCCTCCTAAAAATATTGATATATATTAATTTTAGTATAACAGTTTTAAATGTATTTGTTATAATTATGGTGTAAGTAGCTTGTTTAAAATGTAAAAATTAGTGCATATTTAATAATAGGTCAAAGAAAGAATATTAGTTTAGTGGGCTTTACTTTACATATTATGCAAGGTGTAATAACGATATGTTATTACATAAGATATAACTAGGATGATTGTCTAAGTAAATGAATAAAGTAATAATTAATAAATTAAAGGTGGATATATATGAGAAATTTAAAAATGACATTAGAATTTGATGGAAGTAGATATAAAGGATGGCAGAAACAACAAGATAATGATTTAACAGTTGAAGGTAAAATTGAAAGTGCTATATCTAAAATGGTAGGGGAAACTATAGAGGTTACAGGCTGCGTGCGAACAGATATAGGTGTGCATGCCGAGAATTACGTGGCGAATTTTCATACTGATTGTGATTTAAGGATAGAAGCTATTATGGATTATCTTAATGGAGATTTACCAGATGATATAGTAGTGAAGTCTATGGAGTGTGCAAGTGAAAAATTTAATTCAGGATATAATATAAAATCAATTACTTATGTGTATAAAATAAGTAATAAAGAATTAAGAAACGTGTTTAATAGAAAATATGTGTATAACTCTGAGGGAGTGCTTAATTTAGAAGAAATGAGAAGTACAGCAGAATATTTAGTTGGGACTCATGACTTTGCGTATTTAGCTACGGCACCTACAAATAGTAAGTCTACTATAAGAACTATTAATTATATTAATATAATAGAATTAGAAGAGAATATGATTGAGATAGAAATTAATGCTGATGATTTCTTATGGAATATGGTAAGAATCATTGTGGGTAGTCTTTTAGAAGTAGGTAAGGGAAATATAAAACCAATTGATGTTGAAAATTTATTGATTGAAACAGAAGCATCAGCATATATACCAATGGCTAAAGCTAAAGGATTGGCGTTAAGAGGCGTTGAATATTAAAATCCTCCTACGTGCTTTGCATAAGAACTAAAAACTAGAAATTCAATTAACAAATTCTAATCTTTTGATTATATAAAATTCTCTATCACTCACATTCGGCGTCCTGCCTCAGGTTCGCTAGCCTGAGCCTCTGGGCAGTTCTCTGGGGGACATAACAATTATTAATTGTTATGCAACCTGAAAGGCTTACGGAAATTTTACATTCGCAAAAGCGAATTGCTAAATGAAATTTAATAGTTTTGTCGTTTCTTATTGAAAGTCATTTCGGTGAAATTACTATGCTTATTAAGTCGTGAGATGCTATACTGGCATCATTATAGGTGAAGAGAAAAAAGATAATACTAAGGGGTTATTCCTAAGGTGTTATTTTTTTTATGTTTGATGTATAAATAAAGCTGAACATAATTAGAGAGATTTGCATATTCTGAGTTTAGAGGATTAAGATTGGAGCTTAAAAAAAGTGATTTTAGTGTGGAAAAAGTTAAATAAAAGGCATGAAACTGTTTACAATTTATAGATGTAAACCCTTTGATGGACAGACGTTAACGTATGTCCATTTATTTTTTAAATATGTATTGACATAAGAAATTTATGGGATTATAATATATTTCGTAAGCTAAATATACGTACACGAAACAATTGCATACGAAATATATTTAAGGTGGTGATTATTTGGAAACATTTAATGAAAGTATAGAAGTTGCAAGACTTTTTCAAGAGGTTATGCAGTTATTTAAACATAGTATGACTAAGGTACTATGCGATACTGGTATGTCTGCACCTCAAGGTATGGTTTTAGGACTTTTAAGTAAAAAAAAGAAGATGAAGATAACTGAACTTAGCAAGGAGCTTTGTCTATCAAATAGTACAGTATCTGGAATTATAGACAGGCTTGAAAAACAGAAAATGGTAGTTCGCGAAAGAAGTGAGAAGGACAAGAGAGTAGTTTATGTAAGTATAGCTCCAAATTTTGAAGGCATGCATAAAACTTTCCATAAACAGTTTGAAAAAAATCTTGCAGATGTGATGACTAAAGGAAATCCGCAGGAGATTCATAAAATATTTGAGGGCTTAGATGTACTAAAGAAGCTTTTAAAAGATCAACAAAAATAAAATAACAACAATGAATGGAGATGATACTTTTGATTAAATTATTTAGATTTCTTAAACAATACACGATGCACATAATTGCAATAGTTATATTGATTTTTATTCAGGTAATTGCGAATCTTTATTTGCCAACATTAATGGCGGATATAATAGATAAAGGTATAGTTCAAAAGAATGTAGTTCAGAATATTTCATTCCTAGGATATAGTGGAGATTTTAAAGGAATAGAATACATTATGAGAATAGGTGTTATTATGCTGATAATTTCAGCAGGTGGTGTTATATGTTCTATTATAGCTTCATTCCTATCTTCTAAAACTTCTGTTGGACTTGGCAGAATTGTTCGTAATAAATTATTTGCTAAAGTCGAAGGATTTTCACTACACGAGTTTGATAAGGTTGGTACAGCCACTCTTATAACAAGGACTACGAATGATGTTACTCAGGTTCAAACAGCAACTGTAATGATTTTTTCAATCATGCTTTTTGCACCTTTAACTGCAATAGGCGGTATTGTTATGGCTTTAAGAGAAGATGTAACTTTAACTTGGATTTTTGCAGTTGTAATTCCGCTTCTTGGAATTATTATTGGAATAACTCTTATATTTGCTATGCCGTTATTTAAATTAATGCAAGTAAAAATAGATAAATTAAATCTTGTGTTACGTGAATCACTTACGGGTATTAGAGTTGTACGTGCATTCAATCGTATAAGCACTGAAAAGGCTAGATTTGATGATGCTAACACTGATCTTATGAATAATGCTGTAAAAGTAAATAAGATCATGGCTTTTTTATTGCCAATAATGATGTTTATCATGAACGTTACAACAGTTGCTATTATTTGGTTTGGTGCTAAAAGAATAGATACTGGAGGAATGGAAGTTGGTTCATTAATAGCATTTATACAATATGGTATGCAAATATTATTTGGATTCTTAATGCTTGCTATGGTATTTATAATGATACCAAGGGCACAAGCATCTGCAATAAGAATAAATGAAGTATTAGAGATGGAGCCGGAAATCATTGATCCAAAGGTTACTAAATTAGCTGACAAAAAAAGTGGATATGTTGATTTTAAGGATGTAACATTTAGTTACCCTGGTGCTGATCAACCAGCCATTAGTAATATAACATTTAGTGCAAGACCAGGTGAAACAACTGCTATTATCGGCGGTACTGGTTCTGGTAAGTCAACTCTTATAAATTTAATACCACGTTTTTACGATGCTACTAGTGGGAAAATATTAGTTGATGGAGTAGATGTTCGAGAAATGAGTCAGGAAAGCCTAAGGTCTAAGATAGGTTTCGTTCCTCAAAATACGGTACTCTTTACTGGAACTATTGCTGAAAATATTAAATATGGTAAAGATAATGCTACTACTGAAGAAATCCAGCATGCAGCCACTGTAGCACAAGCTACTGACTTTATTAATGGAATGAAAGAAGGGTATGATCACCCTATTGCCCAGGGAGGTACGAATGTTTCCGGTGGACAAAAACAACGTTTATCTATAGCACGTGCTTTAGTTAGACAACCAGAAATATATATATTTGATGATAGTTTTTCAGCACTTGATTTTAAAACTGATGCAAAATTACGTGCAGCACTTAAAAAAGAAACATCAAAGTCTACAGTAATAATTATTGCCCAAAGAGTTGCAACAGTTATGGATGCAGATAGAATTATAGTAATAGATGATGGCATAATTGCAGGTATGGGAACTCACAAGGAACTTTTAACCAGTTGTAAGATATATCATGAAATTGTATCTTCACAGCTTTCAGAGGAGGAATTATCATGAGTGAAAAAAAGGAAAATAACACACAAAGAGGGGGCATGGGTGGTGGACCAATGGGATCTTTTGCCGGGCCTAAAGTAAAAGCCAAAGATTTCAAAGGTACATTGAAAAGGCTTTTAAGTTACTTAAAACCACAAAGGACTAATTTTATCTTAGTTTTTATATTTGCAATCTTCAGTACTGTTTTTACAATAGTTGGACCTAAGATTTCAGGAAAAGCTATAACTAGATTAGTTGAAGGTATGATGAATAAATATGGATTGATTCAGTTGCATGCTCAGCAAGCTAAAATAGCAGATTTAGTAAAAGCTAACCCAGCAGCTGCAAACAGTCCAAAGGTAATTAGTGGCCTTGACCAAATTAAGGCTGGAATTTCTAAAATAATGGATATAAATGGTGGAAAAATAGATTTCACATATATACGAAATATTATTCTTTTGTTACTTGGATTATATGTAATAAGTACTATTTTTGGGTTCCTTCAACAATATATAATGGCTGAAGTTGCACAAAAAACTGTATATAATTTACGTA
>NZ_CALEVF010000069.1 GCF_937920395.1 uncultured Clostridium sp.
TAATTGACTCAGCAAAATCGGATGAGGCAGAAAAGATTATTCTACCATACTTAAGGATTAATAATTTGAAGGTGGATTACTATATATTGACTCATTTCCATAGTGACCATAACGGACATTTAGAGGGACAATAACCTTTTGAGATTAGCAAGTTCTGAGGTGACAGCTATGATTATTAAGACTAATATAATGAGATATGAACAACTTAACGAATATCAGTACCTGGATAATACTATGGTTCTTCCTAAAGATAAACTTTCTAGTATATGGAATTTAGGTGGTGTGAATATAACAGTTCTTAACAGTAGGTATGACATAAATGGAGCACCACAGCAGGAACTTGATGAGAATAATATTTCAATATCAATGATGGCGGAGTATAAAGGATTTAAGTATAGTCATGGATAGGATAACTATGCTAAAACGCAAGAGACAATTATGAATCTATACAAGCATAAGTTGCCTTTTTTAAAGGCAGATTACTTCTATGGTAATCATCATTTTCATGAATCCATAAGCACTGATTTCATTAAGTTGACAGATCCAAAAGCAGTTTTTGTATCTACTAACGGTTCGGTTTATGCAAGAGGAGCTTATACAACACATTATGTAAATGAAGTTGAGAATTATGAAAAATTAAATGGCGGAAGTTTACAAGATACCCTATTAAGTTGTGAAATAGGGAGTGTAGTTTTAAAGGTTAACGATAAGGATGACTGGAGTTATAAAACTTATAAAGATATATAATTAAATTATAGTAATACTGATACATTCAGGTTTATATGATATAAAATATATCATATGAATATATGCATGAACGTTTTTTCTTAGTACTAGTACTGCTACGGTTTCGGCTAAAGCTTTTCTTTATTTAGCCTTAAAATCTTTATTCCTTTTTTTCTCAATGTATTTAATCTATTTATAAATTGCACCTTTAGCTATCTTTTTATCTAGAGATAGATCATCTATACTAAAAAATAATAAAGTGATTAATTATTAAAGTGAAATATAAAGTTTTTAGGTTGCAGAGTAAATGTTTACATTATATGTATTAATACATAGTACATATTACATATTACATGTACTATGAATGGAAGCAATAGTCAATTGCAAAACTATCCAAAAACATTAGATAAATAATGGATAAAGATTCTCTTGATTTATAGCGAACTTAATAAGCCTTAGATTAACTATAAAAAATGACTATGCTATTAAAGATTTTACAGATAAAAGGTGCGTTTGTTTATCAAGTTTGTCAGCAATTAAAATTACAATTTGTTGCGTTATAGCAGCGAGAATTACTTCAACTTTAAGAGAAACAGTATTTCTTAACTTTGTATATCCAGGATACATAGGAAATCTGACCATGAAGTTCGTTCTTTCAATTATGGTTCTTATTTTATAAAGGCGAATCCATTTATCTGATCCTCTTGGGATAATAGTATTTAGTCTGTAATTATCATTAACAGTAGTGTGATGCATTCTACCACAAGGTGATGTAGTGCAAGAATTTTCACAGGATAGAATATACGTTGTTTTACCTTTTACAGCTGTTTTCTTTGATTTCGGACAGCGCCATTTTAGTCTTAATGGTCTTCCTTTTTCTTTTGAGGAACCGTCAAATTTCATCTGTAAAGATTTATTATTTGGACAGGTTGGAATACCATTTTCATTAAGTTTTATTTTGTCTATATCCTTAGTTCTTCTTGGGTTTAGTGGAATTATAGGAATCATGGAATAATCTTTATAAAGATACTTATAGTTATCAATGGCGTCAAAGCCAGCATCAGCTAAAAAGTATTTATATTTAAAATCAGGATGATAATTGAAGAAGTTATTAAGGACCGGGATAGGGCTCTTGGCATCGTAATTATCTTTATGTTCAGCTCCCGATTTAGCGTCAGCTATATTAATAGAATAATCACTGTTGTAGAAATAAATATGCCTTATGATGCCAAGACTGTTGGTCACTAAAGCGACTTTCCTTGAGTAACAATAGTGACCATTAATATAAGATAGTTTAATGCTTTTATTAGACAGAGCTTCTTTAGGCATCTGAGAACAAGCGTAGCTCTGGACATTGAAATTAGGAATGTTCTTAGAAAACTTCCTAGTATTTCTCATAACTGTGTCAAAGGCTTTAGGGTTGTTTTCTTTAACATAACCCTCAATACCTGTAGTATCAACTACAAGAATATCGGCAAGATCTGGTCGCAGCCTCCGGCATATAGGTTCAGTGGTTTCAACCAGATTATTAAAAAACATAAGAAAATCATCCTCGAAGTCGATTTTTAGTCTTGAAAATTGGGATGCATTTGGTACTCTGGAAAAACCACATAATGTCTTAAGCTCCGAAGAAAGATTTAATACATTAATTAACAAAGATATATCGGCGATAGAGAGCATCATTTTTATAATGAAAGCAGTTATCATAGATGAAAGTTTGTAATTTCTGGGGTGGCCAGTTGAAACATAATAATGATTTATGAAGCTTTGAGGGATTAATTCAGATAAATCGATATATTGGTCGAAAAGTTTTAGTAACTTTGGTTTATCTTTATGAAAATACTCATCAAGATCAGTGTAAATATCAGTAAGAGATAATTGTTTTAAATTCGATTGCATGGAATTCTCTCCTTTCTGTGAATTTAGTAGTGATGAATATAAATTCGACAAAAAGTGGGGGGGATTCCTGTAAATATATGATTGTAAAGCATTGAAGTCACTTGACTACGAGGTTATGCATTTAACTAAATGAAATTAAAATTAGGGGGGTACAAAAATAATGAATAGAAAGAAAATTTTCTCAATGTCGCTTTCGGCTACACTTGTGATTTCTCTTTTATCTGGGTGTGGTGCAAAAAAAAGTGTCCACAACAGATAATGGAGTAGGAAAAGCTCAAAAAGAGTTTACTTTATTTTTTAATCAGGATACAAAACCTGTAGATATTTCTAGCACAGCTGTAGGAAAAAAAATAACAGAGATTAATGGAACAAAGTTTAAAACAAGTTATCTTGTTGGTACGGATTCAAAGACTAAGGCAAGTGTTATGATTGCTTCAGGAGAATATCCAGATTTAATATCGATAGATGCCGGTGATGTAGATTCGTTTGTTAATGCAGGAGCAGTAATTCCATTAGAGGACTTAATCGCAAAATATGGTACCAATATAAAGAAGATTTATGGCGCTGATCTTAAAAAAATAAAGAATCCTAAAGATGGACATACTTATTCATTACCACCTTTTAGAAACGGTCCAACACCATTATACCCTGCTTCAGGATTTTATCTTGCAAAAGATGTCTTAAAACAAGCAGGTTACCCTAAAATATTAAACATAGATCAATACTTTAAAATAATTGATGACTACATGGCCAAAAATCCAACTTTTAATGGTAAACCTAATATAGGATTTACTACTAATGCAGTTTCTGGAAACTATCTTATAGCAAATGTGGGAAGTTACCTAGCTGGATATCCCAATACTGGCGCTTGTTATATTGATGATAAAAATGTAGCACATAACTTTGGATTATCAGATTTCACACACAACTATCTTAAAAAGTTAAATGAAGAATGGAATAAAAATATTGTAGATAAAAAACTTTTCATAGATAATAATGATGCGTTTAAAGCTAAAGTGGCTGCAGGATCTGTAGTTGGCATGTATATGGAAAGATGGGAAATAGGGGATCCAATAAATTCACTTGAACAACAAAAACTATTTGATAAAGTTCCATTTGCAATACTGGTTTTGAATGATGGCGTAAAAAAAGATGCTTAAAGTGGACTTACAAGTATAAGTGCAGGAGGAGGAATATATATAACTAAATCATGCAAAGATCCTGTTGCTGCAATTAAACTACTTGATCAAATGGCATCAGATAAAATACAAAAACTTCAAAATTGGAGTATTGAAGGAGTAGATTATACAGTTGAAGATGGTAAAATGATACAAACAGCTGCACAATCAGCTAGATTGGCAGATGCAACATATGTACAAAAGACAAGTGTTGGTTCACTTTGGTACTTCCCTCATTCAGATGCAGGTAAAAATGCAAAGTATGCTGATGGAAATTTTGTATCTCCTCAAGATACACCAGAATATATTGCTTCAAAATACCAACCTTATGAAAAAGAGGTATTGAGGGCTTATCATGTTAAAACTTTAAATGATATGTTTGCTCCTGCTGCTAAATCAGATTTTAGTATGGGATATCCTAATTCCAGATTCTAAGCAAGATATTAAGATAGCACAACAGAAAACTGATGATCTAAAGGTAAAATATATGGCTTCACTTGTAATGGCAAAACCATCAACATTTGAAAATGTATGGACTCAGTACACTAAAGAAATGAAATCTGCTAATTATAATATTGGAGATGAATATACTACTCAGCAAATTCAACTAAGAATAAAAAACTGGAAGTAATCTAAGAAAATGAAGGGGCCGTCTCAAAATAGAAAGTAATTTCTATTGCGAGATGGCTCTTTTTTT
>NZ_CALEVF010000070.1 GCF_937920395.1 uncultured Clostridium sp.
ACCTACTTGAGTCAGGCGTAAGCATATTCCATATTAAACAACTTCTTGGCCATTCCGATATCAGCACAACCTGTTTTTATTTGCATATGATAAAAATTGAATCATTAAATGTAAAAAGTCCTCTGGACATGTTGAAAAAATTAAAGAAAGAAAATGAGAAAAACCAATGATTGAGGTTCAAGATATTCTTCAACAATATGGCACAGAATATCGTGAAAAACATAAGCTTTCGCTTGTTCAACTCAAGGCTATGTCTGCAATTGAAAAATGTAGAACATCTCAATTAGGCGGTCATATAGACAAATGTGAAAACTGTGGCAGTACTCAAACTTCTTACAACTCTTGTCGTAATAGACACTGCCCTAAATGTCAAAGTCTTGCTAAGGAACGTTGGATTGACTCTCAAAAAAACAACTTACTTAATATTGGATACTTTCATGTGATATTTACCATTCCTGATACCATAAATTTGATAGTATATCAAAATCAAAAGGAGCTTTATACTCTTTTATTTAAAGCTGTCGCTGAAACTCTTACAGAATTAGCCTCAGATAAAAAATATCTAGGTGCATCACTTGGATTTACCTCTATTCTACATACGTGTTATTCCGATTTTTTTATTATTCCGTTTTTATTCTAAGATACTTAAAATCAGCATGTATAATTGAATAGAAGCTGGTGTATCTGTGAAATATATCGGAATAATATATCGACTGACTATTTTAGCTTATGGCTAAACTTACAATAAGATAAAATAGGAGGAGTTAATATGCAACAAGTAACCTTGGATGAAATAATCCAACAAGCATTAAATTTAATGAAAGATTTAGGTAATAGCAAATCTAATTTAATAAGATCTAACAATCGTCTCTTTAGACATATTCAAAAATATTATGTTGAGCATGGTGAAACTTTGTTCAGTATGAATTTATTAGAATGCTATCAAAAATATCAGGAGAATCGGCTAAAGTGCAAACTAATAGGAAGATGTTACTATACGGTACTGATTAGATCTGTCAAAATACTTATTGAAGTCTATCAGATGGGTACATTTAAGTGGAGATTCTATGGGTTAGGACCTGAGTTTAAGGTGAACTCATATTTCCAAAATTGTATAGATAGATTCTTAAGTACTTTGTACCGAAGTACGGAAACCAAGAGACATATGGATTCAAAAATTAGAAGATTCATGAGTTTTCTTGAGAATCGAGGTCAAAAAGATTTTTCTTTGTTAGGTTCAAGTGATTTGACAGAATATTTATCATTTATTTATCCATTTAATAGAGGAGACATGGGACATACCGTTCATGCATTGCGTATTTTTATTAATTTTCTTGTTAGTAGTGGCATTGTGATAAATGAAAATTTAACGGCTCCATTACAGAAACCTGCGCCACCCAGAAAACATGTTGTACCATGTTTTACACAAGATGAAGTCCTAAGAATTATGAATGAGGCAGACAGGAATTCACTAATTGGCAAACGGGATTACGCTATAATGTATCTAGCATCACATACTGGGCTGAGGGCTATCGATATTGCAAATTTAAAGTTTAAAAATATTGATTGGATAAATGACAAAATCAACATTACTCAGAAGAAAACGGGTGGGTATTTATCTCTTCCACTGGAATCTAATACAGGCAGTGTAATAGCTGATTACATATTGAACGGGAGACCTGAATCTCAATCAGAACATATTTTTTAAGAATATTTTCTCCGTATACCAAACTAGGTAACAACCGTTCTGTAGGCATTATTATTGAAAAATATATGAGGATGGCAAACATTATCCATAAAGCATATGATGGAAAAAGTTTTCACGCTTTACGTAGATCAATGGCAACATGGATGCTAGAATCGGATATTCCGCTTTCAACTATTTCACAAGTGCTAGGGCATAAATCTATGAATTCAGCCAAGCCATATCTTTCAATGAGCGAGAGAAAACTCTTTGAATGCGCACTCGGATTCGAATCCATTCCTATTGAGAAAGGGATATATTCATGAATATATTATTTAAAAGCGGATTAGCAGACTCTATGGAAGCCATGATAAAATATAAGGAATCTTTAGGATATTCCAGAGTTACTTATGAACCATACTTCAGAATGATTGACAAGTTTTGCTCTGAAAATTATGCTCAAGAAACTAAACTAACAAAAGAATTAGTGTTGAAATGGTCGCAGTTACATCCTCGGCAACAAGCAAATGGATTCAGAAGAAGAATGATTGCTATTCGTGAATTGGGAAAATATCTAAATGCTGTTGGAATTGAGGCGTATATTTATCCTTCTGAATTCCTAAGCAAAACCCAAAAGTTTGAGCCTTATATCTTTACGGATTATGAATTAAAAGCATTCTTCAACGCCACTGACATTTTTCCTTGGAGTAAAAATGCACAATACAATCACTATGTTGTACCTGTTATTTATTGGTTAATCTACACCTGCGGCTTAAGACCGGGTGAAGTAAGAAACATTAAATGCACAGATGTAAATCTGGCAACTGGGAGAATCTATATACGTGAAAGCAAATCATATAAAGATCGTATTGTAATAATGTCGGAAGACATGCTACTGCTGTGCAATAAATATGAAGAAACAATTAAATCTGTATTTATTAATAGGGAATACATCTTTACTAACTCAAAGGGTACAATTATCAGCAAGCAGTCATTAATAGATCATTTTAAGAGATGCTGTACAAAATGCTCTCAGGGAAACAGAAAACCACGAGTATACGATCTCCGTCATAATTATGCTACAAGAAGATTTATGAAATGGCTGGATGAAGGACGGGATTTATATACGGCATTACCTTACCTAAGCACATATATGGGACACTATGACTTTTCACAAACTTCTTATTATATTCACCTGATTCCTGAAAGACTCATCCATTCAAAATCAATAGATTGGAACCGCTTCTCGAATTTAATACCGGAGGTGAAGATGTGATGAAAAAGCTCAATGATGAAGGCTTATTCCAGTTGATTCATGATTTTTTGAAAATATATATGCCCATCCAGAAACATACGAGTACTAACACGATTAAATCATACAAAGAAACTTTAAATCTCCTTTTGGATTACATCACAAAAGTTAAGGGTATTCATATGGCTGATATATCATTTTCAAAAATTAATAGTCAAATTCTTTTCTGCTTTCTTGATTGGATTGAAAACGAACGTAATTGCAGCGTATCCACAAGAAACCAAAGATTAGCATGTATACGTTCATTCTATAAATATGCTAGTACAATGGATTTTACCCTTATGGCTTATAGAAATGAAATCTTAAAAGTGCCACTCAAAAACGATGACCACAAGAATATGGTAGTAAAATATATGTCCGAAAAAGCAATAAAGGCAATACTGAAACAACCTGATATTACCACAGATAAGGGTATTCGCGATCAGTTTTTCATGATTCTCATGTATGATACAGGTATTAGAGATCGTGAGATATTGGATCTTCATCTTAGAAATTTTGATGTTGAATCAAAAACGCCATGTGTCCATGTAACAGGTAAAAGCAATAAACAGAGAATCTTACCACTTATGCGAAGAACTATCGACCATTTTAATAAATATGTTAAAACCTATCATCAAGAGAATAATCCTGACCAATATCTATTCTATACAGTAAGGCATGGAATAATTCAACAGATGTCTGACGACAACGTAGCAAGATTTATGGACATCTATAGCCATAAAGCGAAGCTTGAATGTAATGAAGTCCCATATAATGTATATCCACATATGTGGCGACACTCGCGTGCCATTCACCTTTACAGGGCCGGAATGTCACTACCTTTGTTGGCAGAATGGTTGGGTCATGCACAACTGGAAACTACCCAGATTTATGCTTATGCTGATACAGAAATGAAACGGGAGGCTATAAAAAAAGCAACGGGTAAAATGAATCCGCTTATGGACATAGAAGAAAAAGCATGTTGGAAAAACGAAAATAGTGAAACTCTCATCAGAAAGCTCTATGGATTAAGATAATGTTATTCCGATTTTATAAATAAAACAACGTCATCGCTAAGCATATTTTCATACTATTAACGTTGACATGTATTAAAATCGGAATAATAAAAAAGTAGGAATAACACGTATTATCCCGATGTCGGAATAATACGTGGGGACAAAATCTTATGCACCATCCTCATATTCATTGTATTGTACCCGGAGGAGGATTATCTTCAATAGGGAAATGGGTAAATAGCAGAAAAAAGTTTTTCATCCCAGTTAAAGAGTTATCTCGCAAATTCAGAGGCAAATTTATATATTATCTCAAACAACTATATTATAAAAACAAGCTTAAATTTTATGGTAGTCAAAAATATCTTTGTAATAATAATGAATTTGAAAAACTACTTTCCTCTATTTATTCTAAGGAATGGGTTGTTTACTGCAAACCGCCTTTTAAAGAAGCCGCATGTGTAGTTGAATATTTAGGTAGATATACTCACAGAGTTGCTATATCAAATAA
>NZ_CALEVF010000071.1 GCF_937920395.1 uncultured Clostridium sp.
ATGATTTATGGAATGATTCCTAAGATAAGTCTTCCTGAATTGCTTTTAGAGGTCTCAGAATGGACTCATTTCGAACAGCATTTAACCCATGCATCTACAGATAAGCCGCCTAAAAATGAGGAAATACCTATATTGATGGCAGCAATAATGGCACTTGGTACAAATATAGGAGTTCAAAAAATGGCAGATTCAACATCAGATATTACTTATGCTCAAATGGCAAATATATCAGAATGGAGACTCCATGATGATGCCTTAAAAAAAGCACAAGCTACTCTTGTAAACTACCAACACTATCTTGACCTATCACAGTACTTTGGAGATGGCACAACTTCATCCTCAGATGGTATGCGTGTTGAAGTTGGAGTTTCCTCAATTTATGCTGATTAGAATCCACACTATGGAATAGGAAAGGGACTTACAATGTATCGTCATGTAAGTGACCAATATTCTGCTTATAGTATAGATGTAATTACTACTAATTCAAGGGATTCGCTATACTTGCTTGATGGTATATTGGGACATGAATCTGAGCTTCAAATAGAGGAACATTATACTGATACAGCTGGATACACAGATCAAGTATTTGGATTATTTCATTTATTTGGAATTAGATTTGCTCCAAGAATAAGAGATTTATCAGAATATGTTTTGTTTTCATTTAATGATACTGAAGAGTTCTATAAAACGATTAAGGATATTGTTAAAGGTCGTATAAATGTTAAATCAATAACTGATGATTATGAATCTGTATTAAAATTAGCTCATTCAATATTTATAGGGAAAGTTTCAGCATCCTTAATCCTAGAAAAACTAGGTTCCTACTCAAGAAAAAATAGTATGGCAAAAGCTTTAAGGGAAATGGGTAAAATAGAAAAAACATTTATATTGGAATATATATCTGATAAAAACTTTAGAAGACGCATTCAAAGAGGACTAAATAAAGGAGAAGCTATGAATGCCCTGGCAAGAGCTATTTTCTTTGGTAAATTTGGAGAATTTAGAAGAAGAGCTTTACAAGAACAATTGCAAAGTGCCAGTGCTTTAAATATTATAATCAATGCAATAACAATTTGGAATTGTGTTTATTTAAATAAAGCTATTGATCATCTAAAGTGTAATGGTGGATTTGACGAAAG
>NZ_CALEVF010000072.1 GCF_937920395.1 uncultured Clostridium sp.
TGTCAAAAGGGTATTAGAAAATGGTACGAACTTCAATGGGGCAGAAATCAAAATATATTTGAAGGTGAAAAGATCGTTTTTCCATTTAAAGCGAGTAGTAACAGATTTGCGATTGATAGGGGAAGCTATTTTAGTGCAGATGTATATGCACTTACATTAAAAGAGAATGTCCCGTTTACCTATGATTTTTTATTATATATATTAAATAGTAAAATATATGAATTTTATTTCAAGACCTTTGCGAAAAAACTAGGTGAGGATGCGTATGAATATTATCCAAATAATTTAATGAAATTATGTATTCCAGAAATGAAAGATTATAATGGCATGGATGAAAATTATTTATATGATTACTTTCACTTTAGTGAAGAAGAAAAAGAGATTATACTTGGAGAAGTATAATCTCTTTTTTATAATTTAGAATTATTAATTTGTTTAATAACTCTAAATCTAAGACTAATAAGTTCTATTTAAAAGGATTTTCTGATTTATAAAGCATTCCTTTCGGTTGATTAAATGATAATTCTTTGACTCCTAAGTATCTAAATAAATTGTAAATTGCTTTTCCATAATGGCCAAATGCAACTGCACCATGATGTGGAAATCTCTTTTCGATTAAGACATTACGATAGAATCTTGCCATCTCAGGGATTGCAAAAACACCAATAGAACCAAATGATCGAGTTGAAACGGGTAGTACTTCACCTTCTGCTACATATGCTGTTAATTCTGCCTCTGCATTGCTTTGTAAACGGAAGAATGTTATTTTACCAGGGATAATATCACCTTCAAGTGTTCCACGTGTTATGTTTGGTTCTACATTAGGTTCTAGGGATCTTGCCATAATTTTTTGAAACTTCATAGTACCACTTGTTAATTTGCAAGCAGCTGTGTTTCCACAATGAAAGCCCATAAATGTGTCTTTTAATGTATAATCAAATTTACCTTTAATTTCAGATTCATACATATCATTTGGTACCGTATTATTAATATCAAGCAATGTTACAACATCTTGACTTATACAAGTTCCTATATATTCACTTAATGCACCATAAATATCAACTTCACAGGATACAGGAATCCCCATTGCAGTTAATCTACTATTTACATAACAAGGTACAAAGCCGAATTGTGTTTGGAATGATGGCCAACATTTATTTGCAAAAACAACAAATTCTCTTGATCCTTTGTGTGCTTCTAACCAATCAAGTAAGGTTAGTTCATATTGAGCAAGTTTTGGTAAAATACCAGGCATTTTATTTCCCTTGCCGAGTTCTTTTTCCATGCTAGATATTACTTCAGGAATTCTTGCATCTTTAGCATGTTCATTGAAGGCTGCATATAAATCAAGTTCCGAATTTTCTTCAATTTCAACGCCTAGATTGTATAATTGCTTTATAGGTGCATTGCATGCTAAAAAATCTTGTGGACGAGGTCCGAAAGATATTATTTTTAAATTGTTAAGGCCTAGTAATGTAGTAGCAACTGGTACGAATTCTGAAATCATATAAGCAACTTCGCTAGCTGTTCCAACAGGATATGCAGGAATGAATGCCTTTATATTACGTAGTGCTAAATTGTAACTTGCATTTAACATTCCACAATAAGCATCCCCACGGCCATTCATTAAATTATCACCACTTTCCTCAGAAGCAGCAGCAAACATTACTGGTCCACCGAATTGTTTTGCAAGTAAGGTTTCTGAAGTTTCAGGACCAAAATTTCCAAGGTATACTACTAATGCATTTACACCAGCTTCTTTAACTTCTTTTATTGCTTTTAACATATCTGTTTCATTTTCAACTGTAGTTAAACATTCAAATATATCTACATTAGATTTTTTAGAAATTTTTACTACCGCTTTTCTACGGCTCTCAGATAACTCCATTGGGAAGCAATCTCTGCTAACTGCAACAATTCCTAATTTTAATTGTGGTAAATTCTTCATTTCTCATTCCTCCGATTATTTTATTATGAATAGTTATTCTATTTGTGTCCTATTTAATTGAAATGTTTTCCCCATTTAAGCCAATAAATGCTCCCTCAGCTCCTAAGTCTGTATCTTTGTGACCAATTAGCCATTTGTTTTTAGCAAAAAGTAAAGCATCTTCACCTGATTTGTTTATTTTATTTTCGAGTGGCAAATTAGTATCCCTAGGTAAAACAACAACACATTTAAAACCATCCTTATTTGCATTACAAGGGGCATAATGAAGTGTGGTTGCATAAACCTCAAGGATTGTACCAGCTGGAATTAAAAATGCTTCTATATTTGTAGTATCATATGAATAATCTTCTTTAATATCTTGAATACAACCTAAAAGTAAAATAAAATCAGTAACTGCGACATTTATTTCAGATGACCTATGATATTCCACAGCGTTCAGTAAATAATTGTTACCGTTACAGTATCCTATCTGAATAGGTAATTCACCAAATTCTCTTATTGATAGATCTTGTGCAATTTTTAAATTTTCTAATTCTTTAATTGAGGGTTCATAAATTACATCACTTGGTAATGGTGTCGTTTTCATTTTTTCGATTAATTCTAAGCAATTATATTTTTCTAAAACATGTCCATATTTTTTGAACTCAAGATCTGTAATTTTTTTAATAATCATAGTTATCATCCTTCCTATTTAAATTTTAGTTATTATAATAAATAACTTTTTAAATTCCCTTTAATAAGTCTATTCTACTATTCTTTTATAATTTTATCAACATATTTTGTAAACTATTTCATTTGATTAAAATTTTTTGATATTGCGGATTATTTAATAAAATATATAAAATAAATATGAAAAAATTAGAAATTATTAATAAGGATGGTATCAGTTAAATGTTAACTAAGACAAGATAATCAATGGAGGATGAGATATTGTAGTATATACTGACTAATGTGAAGGGGGGACATTTAATCGGAAAATATCGGAAAAGATTTTTTTTGTGGTGAATTGAAAAAGTAACTTCCACTTTGTAGAGTTAAGTTCCACTGTAAAAAA
>NZ_CALEVF010000073.1 GCF_937920395.1 uncultured Clostridium sp.
AATAACTATAAACAATTTTAAAATAAATAGTTGACTTTAACTAGCTGGTCTAAATGGTTTTACAAAATATTATTCATGCTCGCCCATATTTAATTTACATAAAATAATTATAAACTTGCCACTTAATGAAGTCAATTTATACGCGTCCCCCGGTAAATTTCTATGATATAATCTATTATCATTTAAGTTAAAATTATGGTTAGAAAATAATCCCCTCCAAAACTTCTGCCTTCGTTTATATATATAAGTTATAACACTAAAGGAGGAATCATAAATGAACAAAACCCAAATAATAAAAAGCCTAGTCCCAGGAGCTTTGCTATCCTATGAAAAATACAACATACTACCATCCCTAACCATAGCTCAAGCCATACTAGAAACAGGCTGGCTACAATATGTTAAAGGTAATAATATCTTCGGTATAAAATGGACATCAGGTTGTGGATATGAAGTTCAAGAATTTAACACTCATGAATTTATAAATGGAGTAAACACTGCTATGAGATGCAAGTTTAGAAAGTATGACACTCTTGAGAGCAGCCTCCTCGACCATGGAAAACTTTTAAGCTTTAGTTACATATGGATTCTGTGGTTTACTAACAATAAGTGTTACTAAAAAGCTTCAGCAAATACTTAACCTTACTATTGATGGTATATGTGGACCTAAAGTATTATCTGGATTAAAAAGCATTATGGAAAAACCTCTATGTAGCACTAAATCTACTGGTCACATAGGAGCCATAAGATATATTCAATGGAGAACTCACAGCGCTATTGATGGTATTTATGGAAATGAAACTGTAAGGCGTGTTAAAGAATATCAAAAAAATAATAAATTAGTGATTGATGGAATTGTAGGTAACAGTACTTGGCAAAGTTTACTCTGTTAAATTCTAATATTTTTATAAATGACTTTTATTTTTAAAAATACTTCATATAACTATTGACGAATCATTAAATACAAAGTAAGATGAAAGGAATTCAAAATTAAATATCATATAGTTAATATAAAAGCCTTGGTGGTAAAAGTTGTTTTGTAAGCTATTTTAGGTTGCAACGCGAAAGTATAAGCCTTTCGTCCTATTTTTATAGGAGGAGGGCTTTTTTTATATCTAATATTAGGAGGTTAAAGTCCTAAATGGACTTTAACGGGTAATTTGTGAGCGGAAGCGAGCAGGTTTAATTACCCCGTGTTTCCGACTAAAAGGAGGAATATCAATATGTGTACAATTATGTGTTATACAGGAACAGACATGAAACATGATAAATTTGCTCAGGCTCTACAAAGAACTGAATCGAGAGGACCAGATATGACAGAAATTCTTACTTTACCATCTGGTATCTTGGGGTTTCAAAGACTTTCTATTATGGATTTAAGTTTTAGCGGAATGCAACCATACACAAGGAATACAGATGCATCCATCTGTAACGGTGAACTTTACGGTTTCCGTGAAATTAAGAAAGACCTGATGGAGAAAGGGCATAAATTTATTTCTGAAAGTGATTGTGAAATACTGCTTCCAATGTACTATGAATATGGTCTAGATATGTTTTCAAAATTAGATGCAGAATTCGCAATTGTCATCTATGATGGAAAAAAGGACACTTTCATGGCAGCACGTGATCCAATCGGAATTCGTCCTCTCTTTTATGGTTATTCCGAATCAGGTAAAATCATATTTGCAAGTGAAGCGAAAAATTTAGTTGGCCTTACCTACAACATTAAATCATTTCCACCAGGCCATTATTATGCTGATGGTAAATTTACATGCTACTGCGATATCGCAGAAACTGTGGGTGATTATTGCACGGATGACGTAGAAGTTATCTGCAGTAAAATTCATCATAAATTTGTAACTGCTATAGAAAAACGTATGGATGCTGATGCTCCTGTAGGTTTCTTGTTAAGTGGAGGCCTCGACAGCTCCCTTGTATGTTCAATTGCACAAAAAATGTATCCTGGAAAACCAATTAAAACCTTTGCCATTGGTATGACAGGCGATGCAATTGACCTTAAATACGCACAGGAAGTTGCAGATTATATTCATAGTGATCACACCACTATATATATGACAAAAGAAGAAGTTCTTGGATCACTTGAAGAGGTTATTAAACTTCTTGGGACATATGATATTACAACTATTAGAGCAAGTATGGGAATGTATTTGATTTGTAAGAAAATTCACGAGATATCTGATGTAAGAGTACTTCTAACCGGTGAAATTTCTGATGAATTATTTGGATATAAATATACTGACTTTGCTCCAAATGCAGAGGAATTTCAAAAGGAATCACAAAAGAGAATACGAGAGCTTCATATGTATGATGTACTTCGTGCGGACCGTTGCATCAGCTCAAATTCTCTAGAAGCAAGGGTGCCATTTGGGGATTTAGATTTTGTAAAGTATGTTATGTCCGTTGACCCTGAAAAAAAATTAAACAAATACAACATGGGTAAATACCTTTTAAGACATGCCTTTGAAGGCGATTATCTACCAGATAATATTTTGTATCGTGAAAAGGCAGCATTTAGCGATGCTGTAGGACATTCTATGGTGGACTATTTAAAAGAATATGCAGAAAACTACTATTCTAATGAACAATTTAAAAAACTATGTAAAAAGTATAAAAATAATGCTAAACCATTCACAAAAGAATCATTGTTATACAGAGAATATTTTGAAAAATATTATCCATTACAAGCAGAAATGATAGTAGACTTTTGGATGCCAAACAAAGAATGGGAGGGTTGTAACGTTAACGATCCTAGTGCTAGAGCTTTATCAAATTATGGTTCCAGTGGTAAATAATTAAGAATGTAAATAAATAAAGGAGCTATCTAAAAGTTTTATTATGAGATAGCTCCTTCCTTAATATTTAGACATTTTTTTCTCTATCTATAATTTCTTTTGATTTTTTATAAATAAATTTGCTATATTACTTTGAATGGCAATCATTGCCGGAAGAAAGATTGGAAGACGTATAAAGCAAAGAACTATCAGACCAATAATTACAGCTGTCACCCATTCTTGCAAACGTACTATTCAAGAAGGCATAAGTGTAGCAAAGGTACCTCCAAGTGCCACTATTATTATAAGAGAGAAGAATGGCAACAGTTTCATTTATTTGTTTTATAGTATTTAAAGCATCTTTTGAATAAGGGTCATCATTTAAAATAATATTCATCTTTGTGATGGTTCTATAACTTGACATGAACATACCTAAAACTGGTTTAAAGTTACTGCTTGTTAATGCCTCCTTTGGAATAAAGAAAGTTTTAATTGTATTAACTTGACTTCCTATATAAAAATAATCAATTTGCTTACCCTGAGGTTGTGTTATTAAGAGCTTTACTATTTTCAATTACAACAGTAGTAGGCACTGCTTCACCTCGACCAAAATGCTCTGAAACTATATTAATACCTTTAGAAGAAGAATATGAATTTCCAAGTTCACGAATGGTATCGAAGTTGAGCTTTTGCTGATTAAAATAAACTGTTGGTCCGATTATCAATAATACAACTACAACTGATATAATAGGATGTTTTGTTGCAAATGAAGATGTTTTACCCCACATTTTACTTTCTTTATGACCAATTGCTGTCTTTGATGGGTAAAAAAGCTTATTGCCAAGAATATGGACTCATCTATAGATTTACCATGAGATAATTCTTCCTTAAATCTAATAAAAAGAAGTATGTTATAATCTGTTCCTATACCAAAGAGTATAAGTAAAAGAGGCATCTAGGTAAGGCTTGTTAATGGGAATTGTACTTTATCAATTAATTGAGCTGCAATACCCATGGGACAAAGGTAGGCAAAGCCCACAGACAGTAAGTATACCACAGGGGCAACTACTGATTTAAACATAAGTATGAGTATTGCTAAAATAAATATAACTGTAACAGCCATAAAAGCGGTTCCAACAATTCCTATTCCTAGTGACATAGCCATTGCTTTAGTCGTTTTCGATTTTTCTAATCTTTCTATAGAAGTAAACGCTTGCTCACATTTTTGCTGTGAATCACATAACGCTGCACGATTCTTTATTTTACGGTCACGTTTCATTTTCATTGTAACCGAGTCGAGTCTACTACTTGTATTTATTACGTGGTTTGTCTTCAGGCATTATTTTTTTCTCCTTTCATTTTTCTGAATCTGTTTTTGTTTTACTTTATATCTGTATATTAGTCCTCAAATGTTCCAGAACATTAAAGTATTGTCAAATTTTTGTTAAAAGGATTATTTTATTGAGAATTTTTACATATTACAAAAAATAAGAAAAGGTGGCACATTTAAAATGTACTAGCTTTTCTTATTTCTTAAATATCTATTATTAATCTTCTGTAAGTATTACTGTAAATTCTGTTCCTTTATCGCACTGACTGTTAACTCTAATATCTCCCTCAACTAAGTCTACAACTCGTTCTACTAAGGATAGCCCCAGCCCATTTCCAATTGCTGAATGAGAAGTATCCCCTTGGTAAAACCTATCAAACACATGTTCAATGGTTTTCTTGCTCATTCCACAGCCAGTATCACTTATTGAAACAATTATTTTGTTTTTTCCTTTTTAAGTTTTATCGTCACTGTTCCTTTAGGTTCTGTAAATTTAATTGCATTGGTCAATAAATTATTCCATACCATTTCTATTAAATCCTAATCTGTCGTAATCATTACTTCATCTAATTCCACATCAAGCATAATATCTTTTTCTTCAAATTTTCCTTCTAAAGCCAAAATGCTGCAACGCAGCTGCTCATCCAATGAATATGTATGTTTTTTAATGATTTCCTGGTTATCCAATCTATTCAATTTAAGAACTGCAGTTACTAATGTAGAAAGTTTTTTAGATTCTGAAAGTATTGCGTTTACATAATCCATGCGTTTATCCATTGGCAATGATTTTTTTAGCATAATAGAAGCATAACTTTGTATTACTGCAAGTGGGGTCTTAATCTCATGAGATATATTTGTTATAAAATCCCCTTTCAAGGTTTCTATGGTGGCAAGTTCCTCTATCATTTTATTAAAATCATCTATCCCAATATGATATTTCTTTTGCTTCGACGTAATATCATCTCTCGCTGTCATAAATAAAATTGGAATTGTTTTGTCTTGGCTTCTAATTTCTCTTGCAAACTCAAAACCATCAATTTCCGGCATCATAATATTTGAAATAATGATATCAACTGTTTTTTCTAACATCTTATCAAATGCCTCCCTAGCATTCTTACAACTGATGGCATTATATCCATTATCATTTAAATATAAACGTACAATATAATTCAGTTTCTCATCATCCTCAAGAACTAAAACACTTATCATAAGACCCCTCTTTTCTATTAAAAACATTACTGCACATATCAATAATATATTACCATTATACTGTTAAAATCTTGTTAAATTATAATGTAAAATATACATTCAGTTCAACCATTTTTATATAGAGAAAAATGACTCCAGCTAAAAATAAATTTATATTTACAATAAATAATGACCAATTGCAATAACAAGTTGAACCAATTTGTATTTATACTTAAATCG
>NZ_CALEVF010000074.1 GCF_937920395.1 uncultured Clostridium sp.
TTTCGACTTAATTATGTCACTAATCTCGCTTGGTTTTATCTTTCCCTCTCCAACTCTAATTAATGCTCCAACTATTATTCTAACCATATTATATAAAAATCCATCAGCAGCGATATATATTTTTATAATATCTTCATTCTTTATAATATCTAACCTAAAAATAGTTCTTACTGATGTTTTTGCAGAACTACCCAGATTTTTGAAAGCCGAGAAATCATGGGTACCCATAAAATAATCAGCCCCTAGTTTCATAGCCTCTATATCCAATATCCACCTATGATGATATATGTAATTACGACCTACTGCAATAGCTACTTGTCTATTACTTATAGTATAACTATACATCTTACCTTTACTGTTATACCTTGAATGAAACTCATATGGTACCTCAAAAGAATGTAAGATCATGATATCTCTTGGAAGCTTACTATTAATAGCTCCTGTAAATTTTTCTATGATTATTTTGCTATTTGTATAAAAGTTACCCACATACCCTTTTGCATGAACTCCAGCATCGGTTCTACTAGAACCTGTAATCTTAATTTTTTCACCTGTAATATCCTCTATAGCACTTTCAACTTTTTCTTGAATAGTCATAACATTGTTTTGCCTTTGCCACCCTGAGTAGTTTGTTCCATCATACTCTATAATAATCTTGATATTTCTCACTGCATCACGCCCCTTTCTATTTATACTTAGGATTTAATAATCCTTTGCATTTTAGTAGAATACTATGATCTACTAACAATAGTAATGACAAACAGCAGTATAAATGAACAACTTGCAATATAATCTCTTTTAGTAACTTTTAGTTGCTTCATTCTAGTTCTTCCTTCTCCACCCCTATAACATCTAGATTCCATAGCCATTGCTAACTCATCTGCCCGCCTAAAAGAACTTATAAATAAAGGTACTAGAATAGGGATTAAGCTTTTAGCCCTACTTATTAAATTACCAGATTCAAAGTCAGCACCTCTGGCCATTTGTGCCTTCATTATTTTATCAGTCTCATCCATTAAAGTTGGAATGAACCTTAATGCTATAGTCATCATCATTGCTAGTTCATGGGCTGGTACTCCTATTTTTTTAAATGGGTTAAGTAGACTCTCTATACCATCAGTTAGTTCTATTGGTGATGTTGTAAGTGTCAATATGGATGTTCCCATAATTAAAAAGACTAATCTAATAATCATAAAAGCAGCAATAACTAAACCTTCTTTATAAATTTTTATAAAATGCCATTGAATAAGTGGAGGGCTTCCATTCCCTCCAGTCATAAAAATATTTAATATTGCCGTGATAAGTAATAAAATTAAAATAGGTTTTAAACCATTATAAATATACTTTAAAGATAGATTTGCTATTAGTATTGTGACTATAATAAATATAAGTACATATAAATAGCCTATAAATTGATTGACTAGAAACAAGTCAATAATAAATAATATAGATATTATTATCTTAAATCTTGGATCTAATTTATGTATAAAAGAATTTCCTGGTATATATTGTCCTATTGTAATATCTTTGATCATACAAATTCCTCCAAACCGCTGTAAAAAGCACATATTACTATTTTAAATATGATGTTTTATTCAAGCAAAAGAGCCCTACAAATCTTTTTTGAGTATCTTAAGCAACTCTTGTTTAGCTTTTTCTATTGTAAATATATCTTGAGATAAATCAAATCCTTTATTACGAAGTTCCCTAATTAAATAGGTTACCTGTGGTACTGCAAGACCAACACTTTCTAATGTATCTATTTCTCTAAAAATTTTCTCAGGTGTTCCATCTAAGATGCATTTGCCCTTATCCATTACTAAAATCCTATTTGCAACTTTAGCTACATCTTCCATGCTATGCGATACTAAAATTATAGTCATATTGTTTGCTTTATAAAGCTCAACAATTTTATTTAAGATATCGTCTCTTCCTTTTGGATCAAGCCCTGCAGTTGGTTCATCTAAGATTAATACCCTAGGCTCCATAGCCACTACTCCAGCAATAGCTACTCTTCTCTTTTGACCACCACTTATCTCAAAAGGTGATTTATCTTTATATTCTTCGTAATCAAGTCCAACAATTTTCATTGCTCTTTGAACTCTTCTATTTATTTCATCATTATCTAGACCTAAATTTTTCGGTCCAAATGAAATGTCTTTTTCAATTGTTTCCTCAAAAAGTTGATATTCGGGATATTGAAATACTAGCCCAACTTTTTTTCTTATACTTGTTAATTTCATTTTTTTCTTTGTTATATCAATATCATCTACTAAAATCGCACCCGATGTTGGTTTTAGCAACCCATTTATATGTTGAATTAGAGTCGATTTACCAGAGCCTGTATGGCCAATGAGTGCTACAAATTCTCCCTGCTTTATTTCTAGAGATACATCATCTATAGCTTTTTTTTCAAAAGGAGTTTTTGGCATATATATATAAGTTAAATTTTCTATTTTAATTGACATAATGCATTCACCATCTCATCTATAGTTAGTATATCAGATTCTATATTGATACCATTCTGTCTAAGTTCGTACGCAAGTTCTGTTACCTGCGGAACATCTAAACCTATTTTTTTCATAGTAGCTACGTTTCTAAATATTTCTTTTGGTTTTCCATTCATTACAATTTTACCATTATCCATAACAACAATTCTATCTGCTTCTACAGCTTCTTCCATATTATGTGTTATTAAAATAATTGTTATACCATAGTTTTTGTTTATCTTTTTTATAGTACTCATAACTTCTTTTCTACCATATGGATCAAGCATCGCTGTTGGTTCATCGAAAACAATACATTTGGGCATCATAGCAAGAATACCAGCAATAGCTACTCTTTGTTTTTGACCACCTGAAAGCAAATGTGGAGCATGTTTTCTATATTCGTACATATGCACACTTTTTAACGCGTCATCTACTCTTTTTCTAATTTCTTTAGGCTCTAATCCTAAATTCTCTGGACCAAATGCTACATCTTCTTCTACTATAGTTGCAACAATTTGATTATCTGGATTTTGGAATACCATACCTGCTACATGTCTAATATTCCATAGATTGGCTTCTACAGATGTTTGTAATCCATCCACATATATTTCCCCGTCTGTTGGTATTAGCAGTGCATTTACATGTTTAGCAAAAGTTGATTTTCCTGAGCCATTATGGCCTAGTACCACTAAAAACTCGCCCCTATCAACCTCTAGATCTAATCCATCTATGGCTACTTTAGGTTCTTCACCTTCACTTTGCGGGTACTTATAAACAAGCTTATTACATATAACCATTTTTTCACCCATAAGTGTCACTCCCAACGTTTATAAATATGATAAAATTAAAAATCTACCAAATTGCTTAATTTCAATTTCAGTAGAAATCTTTTTTCAAAATCAAATAAATATTAATAAGAAAATGGGGATTAAGTTTGTTCCCACTTAATCCCCTTTGCTCAAACTATACTAATTCTATTATACTCATTTCTGCTGCGTCGCCTCTTCTTGGACCCATTTTCATGATTCTAGTATATCCGCCGTTTCTATCAGCATATTTGGGTGCAATATTATCAAATAAATCTTTAACTACGCTTTCTTCAGTAATGAATGCAAGTGCTTGCCTTCTAGCATGAAGATCTCCTCTTTTTCCAAGAGTTATCATTCTTTCAGCAAATTTTCTAGTTTCTTTTGCTCTAGTTACTGTAGTTTCAATCTTACCATACTTCAACAAATTAGTTGCAAGACTTCTAAACATTGCAATTCTTTGATCAGTGGCGCGTCCTAACTTACGGTACATTGCCATGTATTTCCCTCCTTACTCTTCAGTTAGTTTTAAGTTCAAACTCAAAGCTTGAAGTTTCTGTTCAACTTCTTCAAGTGATTTCTTACCCAAGTTTCTAACCTTCATCATATCATCCATTGATCTTTCTGTTAATTCTTGAACTGTATTAATTCCAGCTCTTTTCAAGCAATTATAGCTTCTAACTGAAAGGTCTAATTCTTCAATAGTCATTTCAAGAACTTTTTCTTTCTTATCTTCTTCTTTTTCAACCATTATTTCAACATTATCAGCATGATCTGTTAATGTCATAAATAATTTAAAGTGTTCAATAAGAATTTTAGCTGATAAACCAATAGCCTCATCTGGTCTAATTGTTCCATTAGTCCAAATTTCAATTGTTAATTTATCATAATCAGTAATTTGGCCTACTCTTGTGTTTTCAACAGCAAAATTCACTCTTTTAACAGGAGTATAAATTGAGTCTACTGGTATTGTAGCTATTGGTAATTCATCTGTCTTGTTTTTAGCCATAGACACATATCCTCTACCTCTATTAACCGTTAGTTCCATATATAATTTAGCATCGTCATCCAATGTTGCTATATGTAAATCACTGTTAACTACCACTACATCTCCATCAGTGCTAATATCTGCTCCAGTAACTACTCCGGGTCCTTTAGCATCAATGTAAACTGTTCTAGGGCCTTCACCTTCCATTGTTAATGCTAAGCTTTTGATGTTTAGAATTAACTCTGTAACATCTTCTTTAACACCTTTAACTGTGGAAAATTCGTGAAGTACTGTATCAATCTTAACTGCTGTTGTAGCAACTCCAGGTAAAGAAGAAAGAAGAATTCTTCTTAATGCATTACCTAAAGTTATACCATAACCTCTTTCCAATGGTTCAATTATAAATTTACCATAAGAACCATCTTCAGCTGTTTCTACACATTCTATTTTTGGCTTTTCTATTTCCAACATATAAACCCTCCCTTTTTTAATTGGCAACCTATTATGAGGGCAACTGATTCTATATTGATGACTATTTACTGTATAATTCGACGATTAACGTTTCATTAACAGGAACATCTATATCTTCCCTAGTTGGTTGTGCTAAAACTTTTCCTTCAAATTTTTCTAAGTTAGCTTCTAACCAATTTGGTAAGGTTTTAGGGTTTTCAAGGAAAACCTTAAACTTCTCAGTAGCTCTGCTTTTTTCACATGCAGACACTACTTCATTTGCTGTTAAACTGTAAGAAGGAATATCTACCTTTTTACCATTAACTAAGAAATGTCCGTGAGTAACTAGTTGCCTAGCTTCTTGTCTTGAATTACCATAACCCAATCTATAAACAACGTTATCAAGTCTAACTTCTAAGAGTCTTAATAAGTTTTCACCAGTTATTCCTCTTAACTTGTCAGCTTTTTCATAGTATCTTCTAAATTGACTTTCAAGTATTCCGTATATTCTCTTAGCTTTTTGTTTTTCTCTCAATTGTAATCCGTAATTGGACATTTTTTTCTTACTTTGTCCATGTTGTCCTGGTGCATAGCCTCTTCTGGCAAATGCACATTTATCTGTAAAGCATCTATCACCCTTAAGGTTGAGCTTCATACCTTCTCTTCTGCAAAGTCTACAAGTAGCTCCAGTATATCTTGCCATTCAAATTACACCTCCTGTTTTTATAAACTATAAATCAAACTCTTCTTCTCTTTGGTGGTCTACATCCATTATGAGGAATTGGAGTAACGTCTTTGATTAATGTTATTTCTAATCCAGCCGCTTGAAGTGACCTAATTGCCGCTTCTCTACCTGCTCCTGGTCCTTTAACAAATACGTCAACACTTTTTAGTCCGTGCTCCATAGCTGCTTTTGTAGCAGCTTCTGCTGCCATTTGAGCTGCAAATGGAGTACTTTTCCTAGATCCTCTAAATCCTAATCCGCCTGCACTAGACCAAGATAAAGCATTACCAGCTACATCTGTAAGTGTAACGATGGAATTATTGAAAGTAGACTTTATGTGTGCACAACCGTGCTCAACATTTTTTCTTTCTTTTTTTCTTCTACTTCTTTTAACTTTTTGAGCCATGTTATTCCCTCCTTACTATTTCTTCTTACCAGTCATTGTTTTCTTAGGACCTTTTCTTGTTCTTGCATTAGTTTTAGTTTTTTGTCCTCTTACTGGAAGACCTTTTCTATGTCTTATACCTCTATAACATCCAACTTCCATTAACCTTTTTATATCTAATGCAACTCTTCTTCTTAAGTCACCCTCAATTATAAAGTTCTTTTGAATGTAAGTTCTTAACTCATTAACTTCTTCTTCAGTTAAATCCTTAACTCTTGTATCTGGATTTATCCCAACAGTTTTAATAATACCTTGAGATTTTGTTAAGCCTATACCAAATATATATGTTAAACCAATTTCAACTCTTTTTTCTCTTGGTAGGTCAATACCTGCTATTCTTGCCATTTACTGTTTACACCTCCCACGTAATTGTTGTTATAATTTTATCACATCTTTAGCTTCTAAAACGATGTAATAGCGATTTATTATTAAAATATTAACTTATAATTACTACTTAATGTTAATACTTCTTATAAATAAAACCGATCAACCTTGTTTTTGTTTATGCTTAGGATTTTCACAGATAACCATTACTCTTCCTTTTCTCTTTATAACCTTACATTTTTCGCACATAGGTTTAACTGATGGTCTTACTTTCATAGCTAACCCTCCTTATTACTTGTCTCTCCAAGTTATTCTCCCACGTGTTAAATCATATGGGGAAAGTTCTACTGTAACCTTGTCTCCTGGCAATATTCTTATAAAATTCATTCTTAACTTACCTGAGATATGAGCTAATATTTTATGCCCACTCTCCAATTCAACTTGAAATATTGCATTGGGCAAAGTTTCTACTACAACACCTTGCATTTCTATTATATCATCTTTTGACATAAGGTAATCAAACCTCCTTACCAATATCTGCAGATTGCAAAAATATTTTAATTTTAGAATTAGTAACCTCATTTTCAGATAAAATCATATCTCTAATTTCTTCAGCTAAAGTGCCTGTAAAATTTAGATGCTTAACTTTCTTCTTTTTAGGTTTCTCGATTCTTCTTAACTCACCATCAGAAATATACACATATTCATCATTTAGTATACCTACAACAATAAAAGTTTTGTGCATATCTCTTCCTGCTTTAGAATGTACCACCTTACCTATAAGGCTATTTTTGTCCAAATCATTCACCTCAATTAGTTCAATGTTAATATTTCAGGAAAGCACAATCTATGCTAATTATGTCTCCTTCAAGCAAAACCCGGTTAGATGGAAATCCATGAACCACTTCATCATTAACAGATGTTCATATGGACGCTGGAAATCCACAATAACCCTTAAAGGATGTTTTAGCACCCTGTTTTATTATGAACTCTTCAGCTAATTTATTTAGTTCTGCAGTGGATATTCCGGTTTTATTACCCCTTCAATTATTGCAAGAGCCTTTTCAACCACTTTACCCGCATCTCTCATAAATTAAATTTCCACATTACTTTTAATGCTTATCATTATTTTATATCATCTAAGATACTACAGATGCTGTCAAATACACTATTAATTTCTTGTGTCCCATCAACTTCTGATAATAAGTTTTTGTCACCGTAATACTTTATCAATGGTTGTGTTTGAGCTTCATATATGTCAATCCGTTCATTAACGGTTTCTTCAGTGTCATCAGCTCTTTGAACAAGATCACTTCCACATAAATCACACTTACCATCTATTTTCGATGGATTAAATGTAATATGATAACTAGCACCACAGTTAAGACAAACTCTACGACCAGTCATTCTATCTAGAATGAATTCTCTAGGTACCTTTATTAATAATGCTGTATCAAGGTGTATACCTTTTTCATCCAATAAGGTTTTTAAGGCTTCACCTTGATTAACAGTTCTAGGATAGCCATCTAATAAAAAACCATTAACACAATCTTCATTATCTAACCTATCTTTTATTATATCTATAGTCAATTTATCAGGAACCAAATGGCCCTTATCAATATGCTTCTTAGCTTCAATTCCAAGAGGGGTTTTTTCTGAAATATTCTTTCTGAATATATCCCCGGTTGATATATGTGGTATCGAGAACTTATCGCTAATTGACTTAGCTTGAGTTCCTTTTCCAGCTCCCGGAGGACCTAACAAGATTATTCTCATAGTATCATCTCCTGGTATTATTTTATTTAAGGAATCCTTTATAGTGGCGCATTACCAATTGTGATTCAAGTTGTCTCAATGTTTCTATACCAACATTAACCATAATTAATAACATAGTGCCTCCAAAGTATATTCCCTGAAACTTAGTGAATCCCTCTGTTATAATAGGAAATATTGCTACTACTGCAGCAAAAGTTCCTCCAAGTATTGAAACCTTAGTAAGTACGCTATCTATATATGTTGCTGTATTTTCTCCCGGTCTAATCCCTGGTATAAAGCCTGATGATTTATGCATATTTTCAGCCATTTCATCTGGTTTAAATGTTACCTGAGTATAAAACCATGTAAAAAATACTATTAATACAAAATACACTAATGCATATTTCCAACTGTTTCTTTCAAATATGCTCCAAGGACTTCCTACGATGAATTTTGCAATTGCAGATGCCGGTTTAAGTTGTGCTATTGTTTCTGGGAATGTCATTACTGACATAGCAAAAATTATACCGATAACTCCAGATGCGTTTACACCAATTGGAATGTGTGTTGATTGTCCTTTGAAAACTTTGTTTCCAACAGCTTTCCCTGCATATTGTACTGGGATTCTTCTTTCGCTTAAACTTGCTATTACTACTGCAACTAATAAAGCTGCAGCAACTACAACAAACATTATAACTTCTACAAAATTTACAGTGCCAGCCTTTTGAAGTCCAGCAATTTTATATGCAAGTGCAGGTAACCCTGATATAATATTAATAAATATTATCAGTGAAACACCATTACCAATACCTTTACCTGTTATTTGTTCACCTATCCACACCAAAAATGTTGATGAAGTGGTCATCGTTAGTACCACTAAAAATATGGTCAAACTAGATGTATCTGAAAATGCTCCAGTACCTGCAATAATTGCATACATACCAAAAGCTTGCAAAGCTCCTAATACTATTGAAGCATATCTAGTATAATCTTGTATTTTCTTACGTCCTTCGAGTCCTTCTTTAGAAAGTTGCTCTAAGTATGGAATTGCAATTACTAATAACTGCATTATAATAGATGCGTTTATGTATGGACCAACACCCATTGCGAAAATACTAAACTTACCAAATGCACCACCAGAAAGCATATCGTAAAAACTAAATAATGTTCCTCCATTACTAGTTAAACTTGCTAACTTGCTAGCATCTACACCAGGAACAGGAATGAAAATACCTACCCGCATAATTACAACCATAAGTAGCGTAAATATCATACGTTTTTTTAAATCAGGAATTTTCCAGGCATTACGTATGGTTGATAGCATTTATATCACCTCAACTTTTCCCCCAGCTGCTGTAATTTTTTCAGCTGCTGCTTTCGAGAGTTTAGATACTTTTACAGTCAAATTCTTTTCTAAATTACCATTACCAAGTATTTTAACTCCGTCATGTATCTTTCTTATAATTCTTTTCTCTACTAACAATTCCTGTGTAACTTCTGTACCATCTGCGAATACATTAAGTCTATCTACATTTATACAAGAGTATTGTTTTGCAAAAATATTTGTAAAACCTCTTTTAGGTAATCTCCTATATAAAGGCATCTGACCGCCTTCAAATCCTGGTCTTGTTCCACCACCGGATCTAGAGTTCTGTCCATCTTGACCTCTTCCTGCAGTTTTTCCCCAACCAGTAGCAGTACCTCTACCGATTCTCTTAGGAGATTTTTTTGAACCTTCCGCAGGTTTTAACTCATGAAGTTTCATGTCAACACCTCCTCGTTTTTATACTTGCTCTACTTTTATTAGATATATAACTTTGTTAATCATGCCTTTGATCTGAGGAGTTTCCTCGTGCTCAACACTTTTTCGTATTTTTCTTAATCCTAAAGCATTAACAGTAGCAATATGTTCTTTCTTTCTACCAATTAAGCTTTTAACCAATGTTATCTTAACTTTAGCCAAGGTTTTCCCCTCCTATCTTAAAATTTCTTCTACAGTCTTACCTCTTAATTTAGCAACGTCTTCTGCTGTTCTTAATCTTGATAAACCATCAATAGTAGCATTAACTACGTTTCTAGGATTGCTAGAACCTAAAGATTTAGCTCTAACATCCTTTAATCCTGATAATTCTAGAACCGCTCTAACTGGACCACCAGCAAGAACTCCTGTACCTTCAGCACCGGGCATTATGTGTATTACCGCAGTACCAAACTTACCATCTATAGTATGTGGAATAGTTGTTCCAACCATAGCCACGTTTACTAGATTTTTCTTAGCATCTTCTATTCCTTTTCTAATTGCTTCAGGAATTTCTACAGATTTACCCATACCAACGCCAACGTGTCCGTTTTCGTCTCCAACAACAACTAATGCGCTGAATCTGAAGTTTCTTCCACCTTTAACAACCTTAGCAACTCTGTTTATGTTAACTACTTTTTCTTTAAGATCTAATGTGCTAGGATCAATTTTCATGTGTTTCCCTCCTTCTCTTAGAATTTAAGTCCAGCTTCTCTTGCTCCTTCAGCGAGGTTTTGTACTCTACCGTGATATACATAACCGCCTCTGTCAAATACTACGTCTTTTATTCCTTTTTCAAGTGCTCTTTCACCAATCATTTTACCTACTAATTTTGCCGCATCTTTATTGCTTCCAACTTTTGGTTCAAAAGCTTTATCTATGCTTGAAGCAGAAACTAATGTGATTTTTGCAACATCATCTATTACTTGAGCATATATGTTCTTTTCACTTCTGTATACAGCTAATCTTGGTCTTTCTGCTGTACCAAAGATCTTTTTACGAACTCTAAGATGACGCTTAACTCTTGACTTTTGTCTATCGTCTTTCTTGAACACATCATTCACTCCTTCCTACTTATTTACCTGTTTTACCTTCCTTACGTCTAACAATTTCTCCAGAATATCTGATTCCTTTGCCTTTGTAAGGTTCTGGTTTTCTCCAAGTTCTTATTTCTGCCGCAACAGCTCCAACTAATTGCTTATCAATACCTTTTACTATTATTTTATTAGCATCTGGTAATACAAATTGGATTCCTGGAACTGCATCAATTATAACTGGATGTGAATATCCAAGACTTAATGTTATTTTACCGTCTTTAAGTTGAGCTCTATATCCAACACCAACTAATTCAAGTGTTTTCTCATATCCCTCTACAACGCCGATAACCATATTGTTTATTAATGATCTTGTCAATCCATGAAGAGCTCTATGCTCTTTTACATCACTAGGTCTTGTAACTACCACAGTATTGTCTTCCATAGCTATATTCATTTTAGTACTCATGTTTTGAGTTAGCTCACCTTTTGGTCCTTTTACATTAACAACATTAACTGGTGAAACTGTAACAGTTACTCCATTAGGTATAACTACTGGAAGTCTTCCGATTCTTGACATACTTACACCTCCTGTATTCTTTTCAAGCATATAACCATTATTCATAATTATATCCCATATATCTCTTTTAATTGTTAACTAATTATCTATTATTACTATGTACATAACAAATTATAACCGTTATGCCTTAGAATTATTAGACTACCAAATATAACAAATAACTTCTCCGCCTAGGCCTAATTTTCTAGCTTCTCTATCTGCTACTAATCCTTTAGAAGTTGATATTATAGCAACTCCTAATCCATTCAATACTTTTGGAATATCTTCATTTTTAGAATATACCCTTAAACCAGGTTTAGATATTCTCTTAAGTCCAGTGATAACTCTTTCCTTGTTTTGACCATATTTCATTGCAAGTCTCATCATAGGAACGACACCATCATTGTACTCTTCGATATTTTTAAGGTAACCTTCTTGAAGTAATATATTTGCTATTTCCTTCTTTATAGTTGATGAAGGTACTTCTACTATTTCATGTCTTACAACATTTGCGTTTCTTATACGTGTTAGCAAATCTGCGATTGGGTCAGTCATAACCATTTTTCGTGCCTCCTTTCATTAGAATGTTCTAATTACCAACTTGCTTTTCTGCAACCAGGAATTTCTCCCTTGTGTGCAAGTTCTCTAAAACAGATACGGCATATACCAAATTTTTGTAATACTGAATGTGGTCTTCCGCAAAGTCTGCATCTTGTATAAGCTCTAGTTGAATATTTAGGTTCTTTTTTCCACTTCTCTATTAAAGCCTTACGTGCCATATGTTTCCCTCCTAATTATTGAGCAAATGGCATTCCAAGGAATCTTAATAATTCTCTTGCTTCCTCGTCTGTCTTTGCTGTAGTAACGAATATTATATCCATTCCTCTAATTTTATCAACTTTATCATATTCTATTTCAGGAAAAATAAGTTGTTCTTTAATTCCTATAGCATAATTTCCTCTACCATCAAAAGCTTTAGAAGATGCTCCTCTAAAATCTCTAACTCTAGGTAATGCAACGTTCATTAATTTATCGGCGAATTCGAACATTTGAGCTTTTCTTAAAGTAACTTTACACCCTATTGGTGTATTTTCTCTTAGTTTAAAGTTAGCTATAGATTTTTTTGCTCTTGTTATAATTGGCTTTTGACCTGCAATAGTCTGCATATCACTTATTGCTGAATCTAATACCTTAGAGTTATCTTTAGCTTCTCCAACTCCCATATTCAATACTATCTTTTCAAGCTTAGGTACTTCCATTATATTTTTATAACCGAATTTCTCCATCAAAGCTTGAACTACTTCTTTTTCATATTTTTCTTGTAGTCTTGAACTCATATGTTAAACCTCCTTTCAGGAATTAAAATGTTTCTGCACATTTTTTGCAAACTCTTACCTTAGTTCCATCTTCTAGAATCTTACTATTTATTCTTGTTACATTTCTGCACTTTGTGCAATATAACATAACCTTAGAACTATTAATAGCTGCTTCTCTGTGAGTTATACCACCTTGCATATTTTGTTTGCTTGGTTTCTGATGTTTTGTAATTACACTAACATCTTTCACTAAAACTTTACCAGTTTTAGGATACACAGCTAAGACTTCGCTTATTTTACCTTTGTCTTTACCTGAAATTACCATTACTGAATCATTTTTTTTCACGTGTACTTTTTTAACTGCCATGTTAGACACCTCCTATCTTATAGAACTTCAGGCGCTAGTGATAAGATCTTAGTGAAGTCTTTATCCCTTAACTCCCTTGCAACAGGTCCGAATATACGAGTTCCTTTTGGGGTTTTGTCGTCTTTTATAATAACAGCAGCATTATCATCAAATCTAACGTAAGTTCCGTCTGCTCTTCTTAACCCTTTAACTGATCTGACTATAACTGCTTTAACAACTTCACCTTTTTTAACAACTCCACCTGGTGTTGCACTTTTTACGCTAGCAACTATTGTGTCACTGATGTTTCCCCATTTTCTCTTGGAACCACCTAATACTCTAATACACATAATTTCTTTTGCACCAGAATTATCTGCGACTTTTAATTTACTTTGCTGTTGTATCATATCAAATACCCTCCTTTCAGTCGTTGAACTGAAATGTTATTTAGCTTTTTCAACTATACCAGTAATTCTCCATCTTTTATCTTTAGATAATGGTCTAGTTTCCATAATTGTAACTTTGTCGTTAATTTTAGCTTCATTATTTTCATCATGAGCTTTAAACTTTGTTGTTGTATTAATTATTTTTCCGTATAATGGATGACGAACTTTTGTTTCAATTGCAACAACTATTGTCTTATCCATTTTATCAGAAACTACTCTACCTGTTCTTGTTTTTCTATTATTTCTTTCCACAAAAGCAACCTCCTTTCAGTTTTACTGTTCTAAAGCCTTTATTTCTTCTTGCCTAAGGATGGTCTTAATTTGGGCTATAGATTTTTTCACTTGCTTAATTCTCATAGGATTTTCTAGTTGCCCTGTAGCTAACTGAAATCTAAGGTTAAATAATTCTGCCTTAAGATCAGACATTTTCACTAGTAAATCTTGAGGATCACTTTGTCTTAATTCTTTTAATTCATTAGCCTTCAATGACTTCACCACCCATTTCCTCGAAATCTTTTCTAGATACAAACTTAGTTTTTATTGGAAGTTTGTGTGAAGCAAGTCTCATTGCCTCTCTAGCTGCTTCTTCTGTTACTCCTGCGATTTCGAATAAGACTCTACCTGGCTTAACAACTGCTACCCAATATTCTACTGATCCTTTACCTGAACCCATACGAGTTTCAGCTGGTTTTTCAGTTACTGGCTTATCAGGGAATATTTTTATCCAAAGCTTTCCGCCTCTTTTAACTTCTCTATTGATAGCAACTCTGGCAGCTTCAATTTGATTACTTTTAACCCAACCACATTCCATGGCTTGTAATGCATAATCACCATATGCAATAAAGTTTCCTCTTGTAGCTTTTCCTCTCATTCTACCACGTTGAACCTTACGATGTTTAGATCTTTTAGGCATTAACATGTCTTATTCCTCCTTCCTTACACTTCTACGTTCCTACGCTTCTACTTCTTCCTTAACAGTTTTCTTTGTAGGAAGAATTTCACCTCTATAAACCCAAACTTTAACGCCTATTTTACCATATACTGTATTTGCTTCTGCAAATCCATAATCTATATCAGCTCTTAATGTTTGGCAAGGTATTGTACCTTCATGATAATGTTCAGTTCTAGCTATTTCAGCTCCGCCAAGTCTTCCTGCACAAGCAATCTTGACTCCCTTTACATTAGATCTCATAGCTCTTTGAATTGTCTGTTTCATTGCTCTTCTAAAAGAAATTCTTTTTTCTAATTGAGAAGCAACATTTTCTGACATTAATTGAGCATTGTTTTCTGCTTGTTTAACTTCTACTATGTTAATTAAAACATTTTTATCAGCTACTAATTTTTTCATATCAAGTTTTATAACTTCAATACCAGAGCCACCTCTACCAATTACCATTCCTGGTTTAGCAGTGTGTATGTTGATTTTAACTCTTTTTGCTGCTCTTTCGATTTCAATTTTAGAAATTCCAGCTGTATAAAGTTTACTTTTTAAGAATTTTCTAATCTTAAAATCTTCAACAAGATTATCTGAAAAATTCTTTTTATCTGCATACCATTTAGAACTCCAATCTTTTATTACACCGACTCTAAAGCCGTGTGGATGTATTTTCTGTCCCACGCTATAACCCTCCTTTTTATGATCTCTCTGTAACTATAATAGTAACATGACTAGATCTTTTTCTTATTCTATAAGCTCTTCCTTGTGCACGCGGTCTAAACCTCTTAAGTGTTGGACCTTGGCATGCATAAGCTTCAGCAACAAATAGTCTATTAATATCTAAATTTAAGTTGTTTTCAGCGTTTGCTACAGCTGATTTAAGTACTTTATTAATTACTTCAGCTGCATTTTTTGGAGTGTATTGTAATATAGCAAAAGCTTCATTTACATTTTTACCTCTTATTAACCCAAGAACGATCCCCATTTTCATTGAAGAAGTTCTTACGTATTTAGCTATAGCTTTAGCCTCCATTGATTGTTTCCTCCTTCCAGCACTATTTTACTTTGCTAGTTCTTTCTCTGTCAATGTGTCCTTTAAATGTTCTAGTTAATGCGAATTCTCCTAATTTATGTCCTACCATATCTTCTAGAACATAAACTGGCACATGTTTTCTTCCATCATGAACTGCGATAGTATGCCCTATCATTTGTGGGAAAATAGTAGAACTTCTTGACCAAGTCTTTATTACTTTTTTCTCACCACTTTTGTTCATTTCATTTATTCTTTTTAACAGAACTTCTTGTACATAAGGTCCTTTTTTTACTGATCTACTCATTTTGTGGCCTCCCTTCATACACAATAAACATAGTTTTCAAGAGAATTAATTCTCCCCAAACTATTTTCTATTTTTACCTTTGACAATAAATTTGTCAGAGTATTTTTTGGTTTTTCTAGTTTTATATCCTAATGCTGGTTTACCCCAAGGTGTCATTGGACTAGCGTGACCAACTGGTGACTTACCTTCTCCACCACCATGTGGATGATCGTTCGGATTCATTACTGATCCTCTGACTGTAGGTCTAAATCCTAAGTGTCTTTTTCTTCCTGCTTTACCTATGTTAACAATGTCATGAGTTAAATTAGAAACTGTTCCTATAGTAGCTCTACAGTTTACTCTAATATATCTTACCTCACCACTTGGAAGTCTTACTTGAGCATATTCTCCTTCTTTAGCCATAAGCTGAGCTGAAGAACCTGCAGATCTTACAAGTTGAGCACCTTTTCCTACTTGTAATTCTATATTATGGATTGTAGAACCCAATGGTATATTAATTATTGGAAGTGTATTTCCAACTTTTATATCAGCATCGGGACCGGATACAATTACATCTCCAACTTTTAAACCAACTGGAGCGATTATGTATCTTTTTTCACCATCAGCATAAACAACAAGAGCTATGTAAGCAGATCTGTTTGGATCATACTCAATTGTAGAAACTTTTGCTGGAATTGCATCTTTATTTCTCTTAAAATCAATTAATCTATAACTTTGTTTAGCTCCACCACCTCGGTGACGAACAGTTATTTTACCTTGATTATTTCTACCACCTTGTCTTTTTGTACTTACAAGAAGTGATTTTAGTGGCTTATCTGTTGTTATTTCTTCAAAATCAGACATAGTCATATTTCTTCTTGAAGGTGTGGTGGGTCTGAATTTTTTAATTGCCATGTGAATTCCCTCCTTTTTTCTCGCTTATCTGGCTTCTGCCAATACTAGCTTAATAATTACATACCATCAAAAAACTCAATTGTTTTACTTTCTGTTGTTAAAGTAACAATAGCTTTTTTAAAGTCTGCCCTTTTTCCAATGTGAACTCCAACTCTTTTAGTTTTACCTATATTTTTTAAAGTTCTTACATTTTCAACGACAACTCCAAATACTTCTTCTACTGCTTTTTTAACCTGAGTTTTATTTGCATGGATATCAACTATAAAGGTGTATTTTTTATCAGCCATTACCGCCATACTTTTTTCAGTAATTACTGGTTTTCTTATAATATCATGGCTAGTTAGCTTCATTATATATACACCTCCTCAATCTTAGATACAGCATCCTTTGTAACTATGAATTTTTCATATTTAAGTATGTCATAAACATTCAAGTTATTTACTGGTGTAACTTGTACTCCAGGTATATTTCTTCCTGATTTATAAACATTCTCATCTGAAGTTTCAACAACTATTAAAGTTTTCTTAGCATCAAAAGCTTTTAAAATCTCTAACATTGCCTTAGTTTTTGGTGAGTCAAATTCTAAACTATCAATTACTATCATTTCATTTTCAGCTACTTTAGCTGATAAAGCTGATTTGAAAGCAACTCTTCTCATTGACTTTGGTACAGACATACGGTAATCTCTTGGCTTTGGAGCAAACACTATACCACCATGTATCCATTGTGGCGCTCTAATAGAACCTTGTCTTGCTCTACCAGTTCCTTTTTGTCTCCAAGGCTTAATTCCACCGCCTCGAACTTCAGCTCTAGTTTTAGCTGATTGAGTTCCTTGTCTTTTATTTGCAAGTTGTGCTACAACAACTTGATGCATAGCATCTGCATTGATTTCAACTCCAAATATACTTTCATTTAATTGAATGTCTCCAACCTTTTGTGCTTGTTTGTTAAATAAATCTAATGTAAGCATTCTGCATCCTCCTTTCTTTAAAGTTACGCTTTAACAGCATTTCTTATTACAACTGTACCTTTGTTTGGTCCTGGAATACCACCTTTAATTAATATAATGTTCTTTTCAGGCATTACTTTAACTATTACAAGGTTCATTACTGTTCTACTAACATTACCCATGTGACCTGGCATACGTTTATTTTTAAACGTTTTTGATGGATCAGAAGATGCTCCCATTGATCCAACTGCTCTCTTAAATTTAGAACCATGACTCATTGGTCCTGTGTGTTGATTCCATCTTTTAATACAACCTTGGAATCCCTTACCTTTAGATATTCCTGATACGTCAATTTTATCTCCAGCTGCAAATATATCAGCCTTAAATTCTTGACCTACTTCATAAGCACTTGTATCTTCCATTCTAAATTCTTTTACGAATCTTCTTAAAGAAGTACCTGCTTTAGCAAATTGTCCTTGCATTGGTTTGTTAACTAACTTTTCTCTTATGTCACCAAAACCAACTTTAATTGCACTATAACCATCATTTTCAACAGTTTTTATTTGAACAACAACACATGGACCTGCTTCAACAACTGTTACTGGAACAACACTTCTATTTTCATCAAATATCTGAGTCATACCAAGCTTTTTACCCATTATTCCTTTTTTCATGAAAATACACCTCCTACTTATTAGCGGACCACAATAGTGATCATAATAGTTAGTAATAGTAACCTATTACTTGCGCTTTATCGCACTTCTATGTACGCTTATAATTTTATTTCGATATCAACACCAGCTGGTAAGTCGAGTCTCATTAGAGCATCAACAGTTTTAGGTGATGGACTAATGATATCTATTAGCCTCTTGTGAGTTCTTATTTCGAATTGTTCTCTCGAATCTTTATATTTATGTGGAGCTCTTAATACTGTAATTACATCTTTTTCTGTAGGTAGTGGTACTGGACCAGCTACTTTAGCTCCTGTGCTTTTAGCAGTTTGAACAATTTTCTCAGCTGATTGATCTAGTATGTTGTGATCAAAAGCCTTTAATCTAATTCTAATTTTTTGCTTTATCATTATTATTTCCTCCTTTTCATCGCACGCTCTACTTCTTACGTGCAACAGCGGATGTTCTGTAAACTGTTCCGGGTGTTTCGTGAAATAAAAACATGAAACAATCGTAGGAACCCCGTCGCCCGATTCAAGATCAGGACATGTTCGGTGAAGAATTACCCGGAAGTCCGGCAACCTCTTACCTCATCACTGTTACCACAATACAACCTCTAAAGTATACAACATTTCTTTTGCTTTGACAAGTATTTTCTTTTATTATTTATTTTTTTTTATATCATTCTTTTTTATTCATAATTATACATGATTTTTTTGTATTTAAAAGGAGAAGAGCGTCCTCTTCCCCTTAATAATAAAAGCTTTTATTATATTATAAATCATCAATTGATTGTAATAAATATTTTGTTAATTACTATTTAACTATTGAAGTAACAACTCCAGAACCTACTGTTCTTCCACCTTCTC
>NZ_CALEVF010000075.1 GCF_937920395.1 uncultured Clostridium sp.
CTGTATAGTATACTATATTTCTCTCTACGACAACTATCTTAACACATAGGGATATTACTTATAAATAATACTAAACATTTTAGATGGTGTAAATTAGGATTTGGATAAGTGAAGTTGATCCTAATAATTATTTTATAGTAAATTTAAAGGATATAGTTTATGCAAAGGGTAATAAACTTTATTATTATAGTAATGATGACGTGACTCAGAAAGGAGTTTCAGCAATTGTTGTAAATAGTAAGACTAAGGACAAGCCATCATTTACACTGGTTTTAAATTCAGATTCGGTAATAGGTAAAGACGATTTAGTTAATAAAGGAGGGAGTATTACTATTACTAATATTACTTTTAAAGATTCTAAAGGCGAAATATATAACAAGCAGTAACTGGAATGATGTTAAGGACTCAGTATTAGAAATAAATATGCGTAACTGAAAAAGCTTATTTGATAGAGTAATCTATTAAGTAAGCTTTTTAAAATTTCGCTATTTTAAATTATAATTGTGTTAATAGAAATAGACCTTGCAATGTTTGTTCTATACAATCATATTATAGAAAAACATTCTTTTTAGCGAAGGGAGGCAAGTGGATTAATGGTACTTTTAAAAAAGATATTAAAAAAGATAGGTAAATTATTGCTAGGTATTATAATTGTTTTACTAATTAATATTATTGTAGGAATATCTCTTATTCGACTTGAAGTTTTCCCACGTATTCAAACGTTAATAGTAACTTCAACTATGACAACGCTAAAGAGTCAATATATATCCAGAATTTTTGCAAGTGAAGCTCAAATTAAAAAGATAATGAATGAAAACAGGGTAGAAGAAACCGTTGAAGTCTTTGACAAAAGTGAAATAGTAATTCCAAAAACTGTACCGCCGAAAGCTAGTGAAATAACCCATGTTATTCCTATAAGTACAAAAACTCTTCCCACTGTGATAAATACAGATAATAGTGTGAAATTGATTGATATTAAGGGAGATGGATATAAAGGTCATATGGTTATAGTCAGTAACCCTAAACGAGTAAAACTTGCTGTAGCTAAAAACATAGGAAAAGTTGGAGATAAATTAACACAGCTAATAAATTCGGAAAATGCAATTGGTGGCATAAACGCAGGAGGTTTCACAGATATAGGTGGAGTCGGGAACGGTGGAATTCCATCTGGAATAATAGTAAAAAATAGGAAAGTCGTTTGGAGTGTTCCCTCTCAAAAGAAATATGACATTATTGGACTCGATAAAGATGGCATCTTGACTTTTGGAAATCTCACTATTAAAGAAATTAAAGAGAAACAGATTGCTTACGCAATATCCTTTGGTCCTAAACTTATCGTAAATAATAAACCAACAAAAATAATAGGAGATGGCGGGTGGGGAATTAACCCTCGAAGTGTCATAGGGCAAAAGAAAGATGGTACTATTATTCTTCTTGAAATAGATGGAAGGCAACTAAGTTCTCATGGTGCAACTATTCGGGAAGTACAAAGAGTAATGATTCAGTACGGAGCCGTTAATGCTGCCAATCTTGATGGAGGTTCATCTTCAACTATATATTATAAAGGTCGACTTATAAACAGTCCCTGCTCGATAGCAGGAGAAAGGACGCTTCCAGACGCTTTTGTAATAACTAAATAACCTAATAAATATCAAAATAATTTGTGATCAAAAATTGTTCATGAACCTTGGGGAGTTTATTAGCGACGTAAATTTTTAAAAGCCTAAGACCAGAAAAATATAGTTTTAAACTAGTAAGGCAAAATGGCTTGCCTTACTTAATATTTTTACCTTTTTAGTTGGTTTTGATATACCATATTTGATACTGTTGCTATTTTTTCAGCAGAGTGTGATAATCCATCAACGTACATTACAATCAAATATGGTTTATCTGTAAATACTATTCCCACATCATTTGTATATGAACCCAAGTTACCTATTTTATGTGCTACTAAATTTCTTGGCACATATTTATCTATTCTATCATGAAATTTTGTTCTTTTCATATCACTTATTAGTCGTGAGTAATATTTATCATTTCTACCGATATAAAGTTTTTTTAAAAGCCGAGTTTCAATTTCTGGTGTTAATACATTTTTGATTGTATTGACTCCAGTTATGCCTGTCATAGTAGCTACCTTCTGCCTAACTATTCGAGCACCACCCAGCCTGCTTGAAATCATATTTGTAGCTATATTATCAGAGTAAATTATCGAATAGTCTAATAATTTTTGTAATGCTACTGGATGTTTTAAAGTGGTTTTTAATTGACCTTGCAAAATACCAGTTCCTGACTCATAATAAGCACTATTATATTTAAGCCCATCAGTTAATTTAATCTTTCCTGCCCTAACTGTATCATATGCAACCATATTCATGCCTACTTTATATGTACTAGCTGCTATACATACTTTATTTGGATTTATTGATATTTTGTCTCCTGTGGACAAGTCATAATAAATAAAACCTACTCTAGTCACTCCACTACCTAAATAACTTTTTATTCTATTTAATAAGGCAATAGTTGAAGCTTGTCTTTGTTTTGTCTTTTGGATAACATCATAATCTCTAATATTTTTAGTCTTATTTAAAATATTTTCTGTGTCAGTGTCATATATACCTGATTGGCTGAGATTATATTTCTTCTGAAATTGTTTTATCACATTTTGTGTATCTAAGCTAAAAACGCCATTAACACTTACAGTATAACCAATATTAAATAGCTTCTTCTGTAAAGAAAGAACTTTAGCATCTTTATTACCAACATTAAGAATAGTCACGTTTTTAATATTTTGAGCAATCAATATTTTTTGAACAACGATAGGTTGTACACTTTTTGTGTAGTTTTGAATAATTGTACTCGGTATTGTGTATCCGATTACAATCATTGTAAATGCAATCATTAATATATTCTTTTTTTTCATCTTCATCCCCCATTTGATATCCTTCTGTTTATATTTTTGATTCTTTTATAAATTATAACTGAAAAATTTTAAAAAATAAATATAAATATTTATTTAATCATTTATATTATGTAAGTAGCAAAAGTGTGCATATGATATCCCCGGGGGAGTTTATGAGCGACGCGAATTTGCTAACAAAGATATTGCTTTTATGGTAAGTATAATACTCTATTTTTTATTCTAACAATAAGTTATCAATGTTTGATAACTTTAACTGGAAATTCATATTTTTTAACCCAGCTCTCAATCATATCTAGTTCATCCCTACTTAAACTTGGATCTTCCTTTATTGGATACTCTTTACCCAATTTTGTGTACTTATTTACGCCTAATTTATGGTAAGGAAGTAGATCTATGCCTTTAAAATTTTTATAATCACGAAAAGGCATTAAAAAGGCAATTACCCTCTCAATCTCATCTTGATTATCATTTATGCCTTTTAACAGAGGCATTCTCACCTTTACTTTATACCGACGGCTTAGAAGTTCTTTCAAATTCTTTAAAATTTGCTCATTACGTACTCCCGTCAGCTTATAGTGGCGTTCAGGATCAATGTGTTTTATATCAAAAAGGAATAAATCAGTGAACTTAGCAACCTTAAGTATTGATTCCAGTGTTGTATATCCACAAGTTTCAATTGCAGTATTGATTCCTTCCTGCTTACATGCCATAAGCAGATCGGTTGCGAATTCAGGTTGCATTAAAACTTCACCGCCGCCTAGCGTAACTCCACCACCTGAAACGTTATAAAATTCACGGTCTTCTTCAATAATCTCCATAATTTCCGAAACTGTTTTCAAATTTCCCACAATAGATAATGCAGACTCAGGACAAATATCCTCGCACTTACGGCAACCTATACAGTCAATGCTACGATTCATCTCATGTTTTAACTCTTTGGAAATAGAATGTATTGAAACTGGGCAAACAGAGACGCAAGCACCACAATCAATACATGAGTCTCTTTTGAACATAACTTGATATTTTTGTTCCAATCCTTCAGGATTAGCACACCACTTACAACGAAGTGGACATCCTTTAAAGAACACCAGTGTCCTTACTCCCGGTCCATCATACACATTGTATTTTTGTACATTAAAAATTATTGCTTTTTTTTCGATTTTAGCTTCATTCGCATTACCCATAATACCTAACCTCCCGTTTGATATATTTTATTCAATTACTGTACGGCTGATGATTTCATCCTGTACTTCCTTGCAAAGTTCAACAAAAAAGGCACAGTATCCAGCAACACGTACAATAAGATCCCGATAATCTTCAGGATGTAGTTGAGCCTCCTTTAATGTTTTGTTATCCACACAATTGAATTGCATCTCGGCATTACCCATAATGGAGGCAGTACGTAGTAGGGTAATTAATCCCTCCCTACCTTCCTGATTATCCAAAAAACTACTAGATATTTTAAAGTTATGAGCCATCCCAAGACTCATTGATTCAACATTAATTTTGGATTCTGATTTTATGGTTGCTGTTGGTCCTTTTGTATCAGCTCCTTGAGAAGGGCTTATTGCATCAGATAATGGTAGACCGGAAAGACGCCCATTGGGGGTTGCACCAATCATCCTTCCCAAAGGTGTATTAAAGGATTGGGACAAAGTACCATGGATTTGTCTTGCATAAAGTGACTTGTGCTGGTTTATTGTATGTTCTGTATAATCGACGATGTCTCTGGCAATCAGATCAACATAGTTATCATCATTACCATATTTAGGTGCAGCAAGACAGTCATGATGTATTTGTTTGTACCCTTTCCAATTGACATCAAGGGCTTTTTTGATATCTGCAAGTGTGTACTTTTTATCATCATAAACAAGTTTTTTAATCGCAGCCATACTGTCGACATAAGTGCCTAGTCCCGCGAATATTGTTCCTGGTCCTTCATAAAGAACGGCGCCACCTGCAGTCACATCTTTACCTTTCTGCATGCAACCGTCAACAAACAGTGACATATAAGGAGTAGGTGTAACATCTCTAAAAACTTTCTGCGTTAAAACAGTTCCTCTGGCATTCATCTCCAGCAGATAGTCAAGCTGCCTTTTCATAGCAGTATCAAATTGTTTATAAGTGGTCAATTTCTCTAATGCACCAGTGTCCAGCCACTGCTTGCTTCCATATGACTTAAGAACGCCACGATTAAATACCATTTCAATGGTGATAGGCCATTGTGTAAAACCGCCGGCTGTCCACTGATGAATTCGCCCCGATTTTTGCGGTTCCACACATCCCATAAGGCAATAGTCTCGAGCATCTTCAAAATCAAAACCTTTCCTAAGCATCATTTTGATATGTGCATCATCAAAATGGCATGCAGGCATACCAGCGCCAGATTTAATAACGTCCACTATTTTTTCTAAATAACGATGTGGAGACTGATTGTAAATACGGCAAGCAAGGGACGGCTGGTATATCTTAACTTTTTCCACAGCATCCATAATCAGATATGTTAATTCGTTGGTGCCGTCTCCTCCTTCACGTTTTTGTCCACCTACACACATGTTGATAAAAGGCATATATCCCGCGAAATATTTGGAGCTGGCTTCCGGTGTATACCAAATCATTTCTGAACATTTGATCATGAAACAACCCATCAATTCAAAAGCCTACTGCTTGTCCAGCATTCCGCTTTCAATATCTGACATATAGCAAGGAAGCACATACTGGTCAATACGGCCTAGTGATGTACTAGATTGATTCTCTTCCATTAAAAATAGTGATTGTATTGTCCAAATGGCTTGCAATGCTTCATGAAATGTTTTCGGAGGATTTGCCGGCACACGTCCATTAACCTCTGAAATTTTTTTAAGCTCTGCTTTACGTTTTGGATCCTGCTGCTTTTCGGACAGTTCCAACGCATATGCCGAAAGACGAGCGGCGTAAGTGAGAATTCCCGCGCAAGTTTCTATTTCCGCTTGATAAAAGGAAATTTTATCTTTGTCTTCAATTTTGTCCGCGGATAAGCCAGTAAGATAAGCTTCAGCTTCAGCTTTAACTCCGCAAATACCCTTTTTAAAAAGGATAATATCATATCCCGGACTAGTATCTCCGCCACCGCTAGTAATATGATAAGTTAAATCACTTATACACGCCTGGGCGCCGAATTCCCACAAATCTTCTTTGCGAAAAGCTTTTTCACATTCCTCCGCTAGAGATTTGCCTTCCCAAAATGGAAATAATTGTTCCCGCATAATATTCTTGTCTTCTTCGCTTATGTAATAAGGATCCTGCGTTCTAGTGCGATGGTATCTAGTTCATCACGGACCCACTCCCATGCGGTATCAGGTGAAAATGCACCTGCACGTGGTTTGCCGCAAGGGTGGCCGATTATAAGCTCATGTTTAAGCATCGGGGCAGTTTCACATGCTCTCCTAAATTCTTTGGCCCTAAGCACATTCCTTGGAAGATCAGGATACTTTTTTGCAATTTCAGTATATGCCAAAGCACGCCCAATGGTAATGCTTGGCTTAACCTTTAAATATGCTTCTTTCAAAAGTTGAAGACGTTTAGGTAAAATTGGCTTTTTTTGTGTCATAATATTCCTCCTAATTTACTACATTATTTATCTCGATTTTGAAATTAAACTCCAAAACTATATTAAGGGTTTCTAATAATTAATTTACTTTGCAACGAATCTAATATATACTATTATATAATTAGTATGATAATAATAACAGTATGCACTTTAATGTAAGATACTAACTAAAAGGATAGTGATAATATGGATCAAGAAGAAGAGGTTTACTCAGCACCATTTAAATATACATTATCGATATTTAGTGGCAAATGGAAAATGACAATAATGTTTTGGTTATCAGGACGTAAAATTTTGCGTTATGGAGAATTAAAAAAATGTATTAAGGGTATCACTCATAAAATGTTAAGTTCTCAACTTAAGGAGCTTGAAACAAATGATATTATAGTTCGCAAAGAATATCACCAAGTTCCGCCAAAGGTAGAATACTTTTTATCAGAAAAAGGATTATCTCTAATGCCAATTTTAGAAGCAATGTGTTCTTGGGGTCATTTACACTATAAAGATGAGATTAGTGAAAATCGTATATGATGTCTTTGTTTTTTTATCTTTATTTGCAAAAGAAGACTCCGTTCTCTGTAGACGGAGATGAATTTGTTGCTAAATTATTTTTATATAACTTAATATTATAGGATATATTACGGCATAATATATAGTAGAGATTGTAAAAAAAGAGGGTGAATATTTTGAGAATAGAAACTAATTCTTCTAAAAGAATATATAAAGATAAGCTTAGCTTTGAAAATCTAAGCAACCTATCGAATATACTGTATATTGGTAATGAAGCTAAAATTAAAGCTTATTCAATTCTTGTTTACAATCATGAGAAAGATCTTTCGCAGAGTATTCATTTAACTATTAAGAATATGTTTAATCTTAATACTTATTATACAAACTATGCTGTTTGTGAAGCTAAATGGAATAAATCTTCTAATGTTGAATTAAACAAAATGTACATAGATGATTTAAAGAAGAACATTAACCATAGAGAGAAATCTGTTAAAGAGTTAATTAATAAAATTAAATTTTGGAGTAAAATTCATACCCATATTATCGATATATCTAAGGCTATTAAAAATAGTAAAAACCTCCCCAAATTTAAGTATTATAGACCATATTATTTTTATATGTCAGATGATAAGATTTTTGTTGAGGCCAATTATAAAAATAAATCAATTATATATAATATATACGATTTTGAGCATGCTCTTGTTATAAAAAAAATTAGCAGATTAACTAATAAACTGAATATGATTAAGCGTGGTATAGGTTATCAAAAACAAAAACTTGCAAGACTTAATACAAGTGCAGTAAAATCATGTTTTGGTACTAAGAAACTATTCAAAGCACAGCATACATTATATAACGAGCATTCTGCATGGAAAGAAGACTTCTATAAAGCTAGACATAAAACTATAGAACTTCAAGGACTTAACACAGTTACACAAGGAAATGCTTGTGTTAAATACAATTACGAAACGAATTTACTAAAGATTCAACTGCCTTATGAAAACAAAATAGGTGCATATCATAGTTCGCAATGGTTTGAAATAGAAAATGTTGAATTTCCTTACCATAAAGACTTATTAATAGAAGCTCTAAATACTAAAAATTCCCCTGTTTCCTTACGAATCGAAGACAAAGGAGATTACTTTTTGTTTAAGCCATCTTATAAATTATTTAAAGATGAAAATCAAATTAATTATTCGAAGGCAAATGGAGTTGTAGGATATGATATAAACTACGACCATATTGCATGGAGTGAAACTGATTGTATCGGAAACCTATTAGACTTTGGCACTATACGTTTTAATATAGCAAATAAAACTTCAGGGCAAATTTCAAAAATTTTAGAAAAGTGTGCCTTAGGGCTTGTTCAAATAGCCAGGGATAAAAATAAACCGCTTGCTGGTGAGGACATTAAAAACATCAGTAAATCCAAACTAACTTATGGCAATACTAAACGAAATATGAAAATTAGTATGTTTGCTCATAAAAAAATCATTGAAGCAATCAGTTCCAGGGCTTTTAAAGAAAAGCCTATTGTAAAGTTTAGTTTTAATTAAATCATTTAGATAAATTACTTCAATATAAAAATAAAAAATTGCTTTATAGCTTATAGTTACCCTAAAATCTAAGGTTGCTACGCAGTGAAGGCACTTACGTGATAGGGGTGCATTAATTATGAGCTACTTATGAAATAATTATACTTGTAGCTTATTGTAAAAATTAGCTTGTTTAGAATACTAAACAAGCTCTATGTTACAAGGATATTGTCTCTTACGGTTCTTAGTTCAATGAGAACTGGACCGCTTTTGCGGTTTACAATCGCCCACTTCTATAAGTGGTGCGTATGTTGAATTATAGGTATTACAATTTATAAGCATACAATGTCAACTACCTACCACTTAGAGCGTAAGCTCTTGAAGTGGAGGCTTGTAGATTATAGTAATCTTATAAGCTTGGTTGAATAGTCTAAGTGCAACAATCAGTTAGCACTACGTTATACAAAAATATATATAGTTACCTTGGGATACTCCACAAGTCCTAAGCTCTAAGGGTAGTGATTAAACATTTCTAAGAGGAAGGAAAAGTGTTGCTACTACAAAACTTTGTATAACATTGACGATGTGGGCTTACCTACCGTAAGGTAGTGTTTTATCCTTAATTGGATTATTTATTATTAAAGAGGAGGCATACTGATGGTATATGTTATTAATTTAAATGGAAAACCACTTATGCCTACTAATAGGTATGCTAAAGTAAGAGTTTTGCTTAAAGAAAATAAGGCAAAAGTGGTTAATTCTAAACCTTTTACAATTCAATTACTTTATAGTTCAACTGAATTTGTTAAATTAGCTACATTAGGTATTGATAGTGGCTATTTAAATATTGGATATTCTGTACTTACTAATAATAAGGAACTCATATCAGGTGAAGTAAAGCTTCTTAAAGGTATGTCAGAACGCCTTAAAGAAAAAAGAATGTACCGTATAATAAGAAGAAATAGACTCCGCTATAGAAAGCCACGCTTTGACAATAGGAAGCGTTCTACTGGTTGGTTAGCACCTTCTGTACAACATAAATATGATAGCCACATAAGATTTATAGATAAATTAAAGAAGATAGTTCCTATATCAAATATAATTATTGAAGTTGCTAATTTTGACACTCACCTACTTAAAAATCCAAACATTAGTGGTGAAGAATATCAAAATGGAGAACAAAATAACTTCTTTAATTTAAGAGAATATGTACTTCATAGAGATGGTCATAAGTGCCAAAACCCAAATTGTAAAAATAAAGATAAAAATATCATTTTACAAGTTCATCATTTAGCTTTTTGGAAAAAAGATAGAACAGACCGCCCTGGTAATTTACTTACTTTATGTACCAATTGTCATATTTCTAAAAATCATAAAGAAAATGGGTTTTTATGGGGTTGGGAACCAAAGGTGAAAAGTTTTAAAGATGCAACATTTATGTCAACGGTAAGATGGCGACTTGTAAATACCTTCGGTTATAAACATACTTATGGTTATGACACAAAGTTAAAAAGAATAGCTTTAAAACTGGATAAAACCCACTATAATGACGCTTTCTGTATAGCGGGAGGTAATGTTCAAAGCAGGGTAGAACTTCTAATTTACGAACAAATTAAAAGGAACAATCGGTCTCTTGAAAAGTTCTATGATTCTAAAATTATAGACACAAGGACAGGTAAGAAAGTAAGTGGTGTTGAACTCTTTAATGGTCGTAGAACTCGTAACAAAAACTTAAATTCAGAAGATTTAAGAACGTATAGAGGAGAAAAGATATCTAAGGGACAAAGGAGAATAAGAACTAAAAGGTATTTTTATCAACCAGGAGATTTAGTTAAATATGAAAATATAATTTACACAGTAAAAGGAACTCAAAATAATGGAGCCTATGTAGCTTTAAAAGAAATTAAAAAAGTGCCTAAAGTACAATTACTTACACCATATAGGTTTAGAAAAGGGTTAGTTCCGTCTTAGCTAACGCTAAGAAATGCAATTTATACCCCACTTATAGAAGATGGGGGTGTTCTTACATCTGTTTGATAAAAAAATGTATTTTGAACTAAAAGAAAAAGTCATCTGCAGTCTAGATGACTTTTTCTTTTATTAAACAATGGAGAATATCCTCAAAGTGAAATTAACTGTATTTATGCCTATGTTATAAACTAATTATTAACTGAGACCTAATCTCGTCAAAATTTTTATAAAATTTTGCAATGTGTATTCCATCTACCAGTGCATGATTTACTAATATAGTTGTGGGCATTAATACTTTATCATTTTGTTTAAAATAACGCCCAAACGTAATACGTGGATTACAGTCAGATGGGCTGGGTACAGGCTGTATAATCGCAGTATAAGTAATCCATGGTAAGCATGATACAAAAAACAATGAATCTACTTTATTAACATCATCTGTAATACCTTTTGTTTTAGACAAACTTTGTCTCTCTTGCGCATATCCTAAAAAATTTTTATAATTCATACAAGAATTCAGTTCACAATAACAATAAGTTCCATCTTCTAAAGCGACAGTATGAGATGTATTACAATTTGAATATTCGATTATACCATCGCCATCAATCCTTCTTCTAAATTCAGGTATTTTATTTGCCGCATTTGCTGCTATATAAAGCATTGTTAAAAAAAAGGCAGCTTTTTTCCCATAATCACATTAAATAAATAAGTAATATCAATATTAACGGTCGCACCAGCATAAGGATATGCCATATTTCTAAAATATTCAAAGTGAGTTTTTCGTGGATAAAAATTCATATAATATGTTGACATACAACAATGAAAATGTTATCATCGTTTTATAAACTGAATAAAAGGATTGTTACTGATTAGCAGGCAAAACCTAAATTAAGATTATTGTAAAATTTGTCTTAGTCTAGGTTTTTTTATATTATATATAATTTAACATGATTGCCCATTAATTATATGAAAACAATTGGGGTGAATACTATGATAATAAAAAGAATATTAAATAACAATGTTGTTACGACTATTGATGAAAAATCTAAGCGTGAAAAAGTAATTATGGGCAGAGGAATTGCTTTTCAAAAGAGAAATGGAGATATGGTCGATGGTTTGAAAATTGAAAAAGTATTTATTTTGGAAAATAAAATTGAAAATGAGAAGTTTCTAAAATTGATAAATGAAATCCCTATGGAGTACATAAAATTATCAGAGACAATTATAAGCTATGGGAAAGAAAAATTAAATACACAATTTGATGATCATATTTATATTGCATTAACAGATCATATTGATTTTGCTATTAAACGATATAAAGAAGGTATTAAGTTAAAGAATCAATTACTTTGGGAAATACAAAGGATACATAAAAGAGAGTACGAAGTGGGTTTATGGGCAATAGATTGTATTGAACATGAAGTAGGAATTAAAATGGATTTAGATGAAGCCGGTTATATTGCTCTACATTTGGTAGATGCGGCTCTTAACCAAAGTATGGATAATACAATAAATGGTATTTCAATTGTTCAAGAAATATTAAATATTATAAAATATTTTTTTAATGTAGAATTTGATGAAAATGATATTTCTTATGATAGACTTATCACGCACTTGAAGTATTTTTCACAAAGGGTAATTTCAGATAAAAAGTTACCAGAAGATAGTAATGAATTTTTAAAAATGGTAAAAATAAATTATTATAAACCATATAGTTGTGCATTAAAGATAAAAATTTTTATTGAAAAAAATTATGGCTACACAATAAATAATGGAGAAATAGTTTATTTAAGTCTTCATATTCAGCGAGTTATTTCTAGTATAACTTATAAGGTATCATCTGAAAGATTATAGGTTTATACATTTATTAATATATATAAGGAAATAGAGTAGGGATTTATTTAAGATACTAAAAATTTAATATCAGGATTGTTACTGGTTATCCAGGCAAAACCTAAGTTGTAGATTATACATTAAGTGTATTAATCCAATTTAGGCTTTTTTTATTTGAATTAGTAACGGCTACTTAATGGCACAAGATAATGCAATAATCAGGTTTGTGTAGATAAAAATATAGGAGGGGTAAAAATGGATTATAACAAAATAGCTAAAGAAATTTTAACGTATTTGGGTGGAGAAAGCAATGTTGCTAGTGCAGCGCATTGTGCTACAAGATTGAGATTGGTTTTAAATGACGATAAAAAGGCAAACATAAAAAAAATAGAAAAAATGGATGCGGTTAAAGGAGTATTTAACAGTGGAGGTCAGTTACAAATTATTATTGGTCAAGGAACAGTAAACAAAGTATATGCTTCTTTTATTGAAGGAACTAAAATAGGAGTGGCGAGTTTAAGTGATAATAAAAGAGCTGCAATGAAAAATATGAATCCTTTTGAGAGATTTGCAAGAATGTTATCGAATATTTTTCTTCCAATAATACCAGCAATAGTTGCTAGTGGGCTTTTAATGGGAATTTTAGGAATGCTTCAAAATTTCCATTTGATTGATTCAAAAAGTGGAATGTATATATTATTAAATATGTTTTCAAATGCAGCTTTTGTGTTTTTACCTGTTTTAATTGCATTTAGTGCGGCTAAACAATTTGGAACTAATCCTTTTCTAGCGGTAACATTAGCAGGCATAATGATACATCCAGACCTTCAAAATGCTTGGACGTTAGGAACTGGAATTAAAAATTCAATGGACTTTTACGGACTTCATGTAAGTATGGTTGGGTATCAAGGCCAAGTGCTTCCAATATTAATTGCTGTTTGGGTTATGGGATATATAGAAAGAGGCTTAAGAAAAATAGTTCCAGATATATTAGATATTTTACTAACACCATTCTTAACAGTATTGATTACAGGATTCTTTACATTTTTCATCATAGGACCAGCAGGGAGATTTCTAGGTGATGGACTATCATTTGCTTTAGTAACGCTATATAATACAGCGGGTGTTTTTGCTGGTATATTATTTGGAGGATTTTATTCATTAATAGTTATTACAGGTATTCATCAAAGTTTTCAAGCTGTTGAGGCAGGATTACTTGCTAACCCAAGTATTCATAAGGACTTCTTATTACCAATTTGGTCAATGGCAAACGTTGCACAAGGTGGAGCTGCTTTTGCAGTATATTTTATCACTAAAAATGCAAAAATGAAGTCAATAGCAGGTCCAGCATCATTATCAGCTGTACTTGGTATAACTGAACCAGCAATTTTTGGAGTAAATTTGAGATACAGAAGGCCATTCGTTGCAGCAGCTATAGGTGGTGCTGTAGGTGGAGGTTATGTAGTATTTACTAAAGTAGCAATGACAGGCATGGGTGTAAGTGGAATACCAGGTACATCAATTGTACCACCATCATCTATAATGAATTATATAATTGGAATGGTTATAGCTTTTGCAACGGCCTTTGCAGTTACTTCTGTACTTGGGATAAGAGAAGAAAAAGAGGCAAAAGAAGAAAAAGAGGCAAAAGAAGAAATAGAGGAAGAAATAGAAGAAGATAATAATGATAAGAGTAATGAAGATGTTTTACTTTATAATGAAGCCGATGCAAATACTATTTTAAAATTAGTATCACCTGTAAATGGGAATATTATATTACTTAAAGATGTCCCAGACAAAACTTTTTCTGATGAATTATTGGGAAAAGGAATAGCGGTGAATCCTTTGGATGGAATAGTAGTTTCACCAGCAGACGGAACTGTAGTATGCTTATTTGATACAAAACATGCAATAGCAATTAAAACAAGTGATGGAATGGAAATTCTGATTCATATAGGAATAGATACAGTGAAAATGAATGGTGAGGGCTTTAAGTCATTTATTAGTACTGGCGATATAATTAAGAAGGGACAAAAATTAATAGAATTTGATTTAGATTTAGTTAAGGAAAAAGCGAAATCACCTGTAACAATACTCGTCATTACAAATTCTGATGTTATGAAGTTTATTAAGCCATTAAAGTCTGGTAAAATTAAACAAGGGGAAGAATTATTGTTAGTTGAAATTAATTAAAAAAGAGAGGGAATCACTCTCTTTTTCAAGATTGAAAATAGAAAAAATAAAATTTGAAATGGTTGTGATTTTATGATTAAAAATAACGATTATTATAGGTTAAAATATCATTTAATGCCAGAAACAGGTTTTATGAATGATCCTAATGGATTTATTCAAGTTAATAGTGAATACCATCTGTTTTATCAGTTTAACCCTTTATATCCTAAAGACAAAAAGGTATGTTGGGCTCATGTAAAAAGTTCGGATTTAGTTCATTGGAGTATGCTATCAACTGCACTTTGTCCAAGTGAATGGTATGAAACTCATGGATGTTATTCTGGATCGGCTGTAAATAATAATGATGAATTCACTTTAATTTATACGGGAAATGTAAAAAATCAATCAGGTAAAAGGGAAACTTATCAGTGTATTGCACAAAGCAGTGATGGGGAAAACTTTGTTAAATATAAAAATAACCCTGTTATAAGTAATGCACCAACTGGTTATACATCGCATTTTAGGGATCCTAAAGTTTGGAAACATGATGGATTATGGTATATGTCAATTGGAGCCCAAACAGAAAAAGAAGAAGGCGTAGTACTTTTATATAGTTCAGAAGATTTATTAACTTGGAATAAAATTGGAGAAATTGCTGGTGCAAACACAAAGAGATTGAATTATCTAGGATATATGTGGGAGTGTCCAAATTTATTTAATTTAGACGGAAAAGATATATTATTATTTTGTCCTCAGGGGGTAGAGCCTAAAGGAGATTTATATAATAACAGATATCAATGTGGATATTTGGTTGGTAAATTAGATTATAAGACGGGAAAATTAGCTTATGGTGATTTTATTGAGCTAGATAGAGGTTTTGAATTTTATGCGCCTCAAGTTTCGAGAGATGAAAAAGGACGGTTACTCTTAGTTGGTTGGATGGGTATTCCAGAAGAAGAGGATAGCCCTACGGTAAAGAACAATTGGCTTCATTGTCTAACAATTGTTAGACAATTGCATCTTGAAAATAATAAAATCTATCAAAACCCAGTAGAAGAAATGAAATTACTTAGAAATAATGAGACTACATATGAAAATGTGATAATAAATAATGAACAGATTAAATTAAATGGTATTTATGGGGACTGTTTTGAGTTGGTTTGTGATTTCTCATGGGAAAATGTATTGGAATTTGGGATTAAGCTTAGATGCGATGAGGGCGAAAATGAGAAAACACTTTTATATTATAATACAAAAGAAGAAAAAATAATATTGGACAGATATGAAAGCGGATTAAGTAAAATAGGCGTGAGAAAATGCAAAATAGAGAATTGTAAAAAATTAAGGATTCGTTTATTCATGGATAAGTCATCTCTTGAAATATTCATAAATAAAGGTGAAGAAACTTTTTCCTCTAGGATTTATCCTAAGGAAGACAGCAAAAACATTTTTTTTTATGCACAAGGAGGAATAATAAACGTTGATATAAAGCATTGGAACATTTAACGTCTGTAATGAATGTTGTAAACAGAAAACTAAATATCAACAATACAAAATAATACTATATATGTAATAATTAGCTTGTTTTTTTATAAATAAATAAAAAAACTAGTGAATCCCAATTACATTAATTGGTTCTACTAGCTTGATAGCCACGGGGTCTGGCACCTTACTTAGTTTGGAAGTGAAACGGATAAGCTATGTTGCTAAAAACTCCATAATCCAATAAAACAAAATAATTGTTCATGACCCACGTGGGTCTTTGTGAGGCGAAGGCGAGCTTGCTGATGTCTGAATGGTAAGAAATTATGTAAAAATGTTGAGTGAAGTGTAGCATCCCTATCCATAAATCATATTATGTAATGAGTGCCATATTGGCCAAGTAATTTGATAGGAAGGAAGCACTATGAAGTGTAATTACTGTTGTTACTTATATGTATGTCCTTATGGGAGACAATTAGTTTATAATAAATATCTCGTGAATCGCTATGAAAGACATTTACAAGGTATATTTTCTTTTTTTGCGTTTTAATATAAATTAATATATAAAAGGTTTGCAAATAAGTTAACAAGTAGCAAGTTTGAAAAATGACAAATAATTACAATATGCCAATAGAATAGACAAAAACAGAGCAAAACAGAGCAAAACACACAAAAATATAATTACAGCTGCATAATACATTAAAAAAATGGGTTTATTGACAAAATAATGTAAAATTGTTATAATGATTACAAAGAGTTCGTATTGTATAAGTACAATTTCTAGTATAACTTAATAACTTAATAATGTTACAACATACCTATAAATAAAACTAAAAAGAAAGAAAAATATATAATTACAAATAATATTTGTGTGATTGAATATTAAAAAACATGCAAAAAAATATGATAATTGATTTATATTATTATCTTTTTAAATAGTAATATAATTTATAAAAATAAATTTTTTTAATTGGAGGAATTAATATGAGTACTATGAATTTTTTAGAAAAAGACGTAAAATCTAAAATTATGAAAATTATGATTGCTTATCTTGAAAAAAATCCAGAAAGAAATGTTGACAAAATTTTTGATGCTATAAGAAAACTAATAAAGGATGAAGATCAATTAAAACAAATAGAGTTTGTTTATAGTTATTATAAAAACAATCCAACTACATATGATTACATACAAAATATATTAACTACTACCGATACAAAGTGCCTTAAAAAAATGGTTATTAATTTCTTTGTGAATGCAAATTGGTATGCTGAGACTAAACGTCAAAAGTACTTGACTGACGAAGATACAAAGATACCATTTGTTATGTTAATTAGTCCATCTATGAGATGCCCTTTGCACTGTGTTGGATGTTATGCAGCTAATTATAGTAAAGATGCTGATATTCCACCAGAAGAAGTCGAGAGATTAATTAAAGAGGCAAGAGATTTAGGAATATACTGGATAATAGTGCTTGGTGGAGAACCTTTCTACAATGATTATTTATTAGATATTTATGAGAAATATGATGACATGATGTTCTCACCATTTACTAGTGGTATTCTTATAACTGATAAAATTGCTGATAGGTTGAAAAAATGTGGAAATGTAGTCGCAATGCTATCAATTGAAGGATTAAAAAAAGATACAGAAGCAAGAAGAGGATTAGGTACTTATGAAAAAGTTATGCATGCAATGGATCTACTTAAAGAAAGAGGAATTTTATTCGGAGTTTCAACATGTGTTACAAGAACTAATATTGAAGATGTATTATCTGATGAATTTACTGATATGCTAATTGAAAAAGGTTCAAAATTAAGTTGGTATTTCTTATTTATGCCGATAAGTGCACATCCACAGTTTGGTATGATGCTTACACCAGAGCAGAGAATAAGACTTGGAAGAAGAGCCAATGAAATAAGAACTACAAAACCATACTTTACAATTGATTTCTTTAATGATGCTCCTCAAATAGGTGGATGTATTGCTGGTAAATATTTCTTCCATGTTAATTCAAAAGAGGATGTAGAACCATGTGTATTTGCACATTTCTCGACAGTTAATTTAAAGGGAAGACCATTAATTGATGCTTTTAGGAACCCTTTCTTTAAGGAATTAAGACATATTCAGCCATATAACAAAAATATGTTAAGACCATGTATGATGATAGATAATCCTAATGTAATAAAAAACATATGCGAAAAGGTTGGTGCTAAACCAACAGATGCAGCTGGTGAAGCTATGCTTAATGATAATGATTTTCATGAAAAGATTACTAAGGTTGCAACTGAGTTTGCACCCTATGCTAACAAAGAGTGGAAAGAAACTTATAATGAACAAGGAAATTATGAATTGTCAAAAGGTTAATGAAAAATTACAGTTCTCTATAAATCAAGAAAATTGAATTAAATAATTTTTAATTTTTTAACAATACATATAAACAATAATATCTAGTTATTGTAAATTAAAATATTTGTGTAATTACAATAAATTCTACATAAAAAATCAAAGTTTCTGATTGTATAAACTGAACTATACCCCTTTAATTAGACACAAAATTAAAAAGTTGTGTCTAATTAAAGCTTTTTTTGGTATGGCAGGGTAGCAGATATAAAAATAGTTAACAGAATTACTATAAAATATATACTAAGTGATTATGTAGAGGACTACTATGTTTTTAAAATCTGTTCGGTATCTTTCATAGATGATGTATAATTATCATTGGTTACTCTCCAATTCCTAATGTAAGTGAAGAAACCAATGTAATCTTGCAAATATTTAGTGCTTACATTTACCATATGCCCATAGATATAATCTATCATATTGTTTCCGTAGAGACTTTCTAAAACCTTTTTATTTTTTTCTTCGGTGTCTTTCGCTTGTGGAGTGTATATGTTAATCTAAAAGTTAATAACAAAAATGGTTTTTAAATTAAAAATAAACTAGAGGAGTAAAATATGGCTAATGAAATTTATGTTAATAAAATAATTTCTTCTTTAAAGATGAAACTAGACAAAAATAATACAATGTATCGTACTTCTTACAAACGGAATTTGTCAACATAGTTGTCGCATTTTTTAATTTCAACCTTTTTATGATG
>NZ_CALEVF010000076.1 GCF_937920395.1 uncultured Clostridium sp.
GAACTTAAATCTACAATAAGTTATATTCTGTAAATGATAATATGAGGAGCCGGATACCTTAATTGGGCACGTCCGGTTCTGAGAGGGGCTTGGTGGAGTAATTCACTGAGTCTACTCGACGGGGATTTTATGAGCGATACGAATTTGCTATTGAAAAAATATCTTCAGAATTTGCTCCTTCAGAATTTATGTTGGTTGCTAAATTATTACCTAAGGAAATAGATGTAATAAAGAATAATAAGAAGTTACTAGAAAGTGATTTAGATTTTGATCTAAAAATAGATCCCAATATACCAAAAGAATTTATTGTATGGGCTAATGGTAAAAAAATTCAAAATATAAACAAACTTATAATTGAATCCGGTATATTTAGTCCATATGAAATATCCAGACAAGTTCATTTGAATTTTATGCTGAACATTCTAGGAATTATTTTAACAGGATTTTTCAATAGAAATATAGATAAAAGTATATTAGAACAATATGCTAATAAATTTGAGTTAAAAGATGAAATCGTAGATAAATTAGAAACTATAGCTTCAAAAATATTAAAATTAAGATTGAGAAAAGATTCTTATTGGTTAAATAAAGCTAATCTTTTCTCACTTATGATAGCATTTTATAATAATTATGATAGTATTATTTTAATAAATGAAAAAGAAATTAAAAAAGCGTTAGTAACTTTTGAGTTAAATGTTCCACAAGAATATTCTTTGGCAGCTAAAGAAGGTGTAAATAATAAAAAAGAAAGGTTAATTAGAAATAAATATATAGAAAAATTAATTAATGAAATTAAATATTAATATATATTAAAAGGTTATCTACTTCATGGTGATAGCCTATTTTATTGTATTAAAGTAAACAATAAGTGCAGAAAGTAAGTGCCAATTAGTGCAAAGGATAAAAACAATCATGATAATATAAGTGAATTAATGCCATTTATTTCAAAAATATTAGCTAAGAATAATGTAGATAAATAGAATAAGTCGTCAATAATAGAGTCTACAAATATATCTGGGAAAGAGAGTGGATTATCTGATTTATTTGAGATAGAAAGTTATTTAAGAGGAAATGTAGCTTATTTTGAGTCTAACATTAGTTTTAACAATAAATTGTATTGTTATTATTTTTAATATACATCATGATTTAAAAGTGTTAATATTATGATGTATATAATTAAAATAATAAAACATAATTGGAGTGACATAGTTATGGCAAAAGTGGGGCGACCAGCTGGTGAAGTAAAAACAGCTAAAATAGAAGTTAAGCTTGAACCTAAAATGAAATCTGAATTTCAACGACTTGTTAAGGAAAAGGGTTCTAATTCATCGGTTACAATATGTGAATTGATATCCGAATATATTAAAAGAGAAGGCGGGGATAGCTTTGGAAAATAGAGTATGCTCGTTATGTAGCGGATGTGGCGGATTGGATTTGGGATTTATACAAGCAGGGTTTAATGTTATATGGGCAAATGATATGGATAAATATGCTGTAGAAACATATAAAGCAAATATTGGTGATTATATTGTTCAAGATGATATTAATAATGTTGAAATAGACAAAATACCAAAGCATGACATTTTAATCGCTGGATTTCCCTGTCAGCCATTCAGTATTATGGGAAAAGAGAGAGGTTTTGAAGATCATAGAGGTTCATTATTTTTTAGAATTTGTGAAATAATAGATTTTCATACACCTAAAATTGTTGTACTTGAAAATGTTGGAAGACTTCTGACGCATAAAAAAGGTGAAACCTATAAGATTATTAAAAATGAATTATCTAAAAGGGGATATAATGTTTTTACGAGTAAATTAAACAGCAGTGGATTTGGTGTTCCCCAGACTCGAAATAGGCTGTTTATTGTATGTTTTAAAAATAAAGATATTGAATTTAAATTTCCTGAGGAAATTCCAACTAATATAAAATTAAAAGATGTTCTTCAAAAAAATGTAGATAGAAAGTATTATTTGAGTGAAAAAATTAAGATCACAATACTATCTCATGGGAGCGGTGGATATGTTTCTAAACCCGAAGTTGACTTAGAAATAGCAAGACCATTATGTGCAACTATGGGAAAAATGCATCGTGCTGGTCAAGATAATTATGTGACTACAGAACTAGGACTACGTAGATTAACACCTAGAGAATGTGCTAGATTACAAGGCTTTGATGAAGACTATAATATAGTTTCTTCAGATTTCCAAGCATACAAGCAATTTGGAAATGCAGTAACTGTTAATGTGGCACGTGCAGTTGCAGAAAAAATAAAGCTGTGTATTAGAGATGAATAAATATCAGTATGAAATTGAAAAAATATTAAAGTTACAGTATGCGGAGCAAAGTTATAACATTGATAAGTTACTAGGAGTAGAGAGTATAAATAAATTTGCAGTACGAATAGGATATGAATATCAATTGCCACCAGAGGATACTATTGCGGAAAAGGTTATACTATTTCATTTGACGAGTGTTTGTTTACAAGAACCAAAGTGTAGTGTTTGTATAATTAATATTTTTTGCAAATATTATAGAAAAAATGCCGTGAAAAAAATTAAAAATAATGATTTAACTATGATTGATTTATTTTGTGGAGCTGGTGGGTTTTCACTTGGATTTTCACAAAATGAATTTAAAACTGTTTTTGCGGTGGACAATCAAGAATGTTGCATTGAAACATATAAAATTAATCATCCTAGTGTTAATGAGTCTAGAATACTCTGCAGAGATATTGAACACGTTAGTGAAGAACTTGATTTAGCAATGGAAGGTTTTGATGTTGATGTTGTAATAGGAGGTCCACCATGCCAAGGATTTAGTATGGCTAATAGACAAAAATTAATTAATGATCCGAGAAATAAACTTTATAAGTATTTTGTTGACACTATAGAAAAGGTAAAACCAAAATTTTTTGTAATGGAAAATGTTGAGGGAATGTTAAAAATCAAAGATGAAATTATTGAAGATTTTGCGTCACTTGAAACAGCATATACAGTCGTTCCTATGCGCATTAATGCTATAAATTTCGGAGTACCACAAAATAGAAAAAGAGTATTTTTTATTGGAACAAGAACGTGTGCAAATGTTAATGATATTATTGAACAAATTATTAAAGTAGCTGGAGATAGATCAAAAACTACACTTAATGATGCACTTTATAGTATGAAAGTGCTAAGTGCAAGTACTGAGAAAAATGCAACAAATAAAGACTCAAAAACTGCCGGAAGCAGAGTAGATATAAAATTGAATGATACAACTAATGACTATATTAATTTAATAAATATGGGAAAGAACTCAAAGTTTGTTTTTAATCACAAGGCAAGATATAACAATCCTAGAGACATAGAGATATTCACAAAATTGAATCCAGGAGATAGATCAGATGATCCCAAAATAGCTGATATAATGCCGTATGCAAATAGAAATGATATTTTTAAAGATAAGTATTATAGGTTACGAGGTAATAAACCATGTAAAACAATAACTGCTCACATGAAGTATGATTGTAATATGTATATTCACCCTCGCGAGGCAAGGGGATTAACTGTACGTGAGGCAGCGAGGATTCAGTCATATCCAGATAATTATTATTTCAGTGGCCCATTTACAAAAACCTATATGCAGGTTGGTAATAGCGTTCCACCTCTTGTATCTAGAACTATAGCATATGTAATTAGAAACTTTCTTGAATTATAATGTATCTAGAAAATTCTTATAATATGTGAGACTATGAAGCCTAATAGTTGTAATAAATATTAGTCTACTTGAACTGTGGATATAAGGTGGACATTGGTATAAATAAACAAATAAATATAAATAATTACTATATAATATATAAAATTAAAAATTTAGTAAACAATTTATACAACTAGTAATATTATTAATTTTAAACGCTCTAAATTCTTTAAAAGAGATTAGAGCGTTTAGTTTTATTGTAATTTAATAGTATAGAAACTTTTTTATTTTGAAGGATATTGAGCTTATTTGTAGAATAGTGGTAATATAGTAAATAATATTATATTTTGTAAGTTATATATATGATAGTTAATTGTAGAGTATATAATAAATTCAAAAAATAATGTAATTAGTTATTTTGTATTAGCGATTATTGATCTAATTTCAATTAAGTACACACATCATTATAAATAGGATGTTGTGTACTAATTGAAATTGCTCCAATTGCACTAGAAAAATATATAATGAGGGGATAACATATATGCTTTATATTAGGGGGTATTATAGTAACTTTTAATATTAATTTGAGATATATTGAAAACTCAGGTATTACTAAAAGCTAGGTGGCTAAATATAAATATATCATGTAAAAACAATAGATGATGAAGATATTTTACTTTTTAATTCAATTGAAAAAAGGTGGTCCACGATTATTTATTATAATATACGTTTATTGTGAGAACTTAACGTTAATCCATGAATATTATTTAGAGAGAAGGTTTGGACTATGGCAACTTACAAAAAGAATCCACCTGAAGCAAGTATTTTAATGGAATCAATGAGAGCAATGGGGTATACATTTGAAGCTGCTATTGCAGATGTTTTGGATAATAGCTTGAGTGCTCAGTCACGAAATATACAACTTGTTTTTCCTACTGAGCCGCAGGATTGTTATATAGCAATTTGTGATGATGGTCAAGGGATGTCAAATTCACAATTGTATGATGCGATGAAGTACGGATGCAATGTAAATGAAGGGAATAGGACCGAATATGATCTTGGGCGATTCGGTTTAGGTCTAAAAGCAGCTTCGTTATCTCAATGCAAGAACTTGACTGTCGCAAGTAAATGCAAAGGTAGTCTTTCTGCATATGTTTGGGACATAGATTTTGTAAAACTTAAAAAGGACTGGATCATTAAAGAATTAAATTCAGAAGAAATTCGTAATATAAGAGAAATTAATCGTCTAGACGAATTGGAAAGTGGCACTGTGGTTCTTTGGCAAAATTTTGATGTTATAGAAAAATCCACAGGGAATGTCTTTACTACATTGGACAGGTACAAAGATAGAACAGCTGAGTATTTAGCACTAATTTTTCATAGATTCATAAACTCAGATAAGGAAAAACGAGTAACAATTAAAATCAATAATTTTACAATTGAAGGATTAGATCCATTTTTGGAAAAACACAAAAAAACTAACCATAGAAAGGAAATACAAATTCCAATTGAAGACTCGAATGGGGTAGAAAGATATATAACTGTAAGTCCATATGTTCTTCCATTTCAGAAGGATATGGCTAAAGATGATTTTAAAAGAATTGGTGGAGTAGAAAACTATAGAACAAAGCAAGGGTATTATATATATAGAAATGAAAGACTGATAGTATGGGGCACATGGTTTGGATTGCCAAGAAATGAACTAACAAAGAATGCTCGTATAAAAGTTGATATTCCTAACACTTTAGATGATATATGGGGAATAGACATAAAAAAACAGAATGCTACTATTCCCAGAAAAGTTAGGGCTCAACTTAAGAGAGCTGTTGATGAAGCTATGGATATTGCTATTAAGTCGCAGGTTTATCGTGGAAGGATACAGAATGTAAATGATCACTTGGATTATGTTTGGGATAGAATAGAAGCGAGAAACGGAAAATATATTTGTAAAATAAACAGAAAATCGAGAATTTTTGACTTCTTAAAAAATAAAGATATTGATGATAATGTATTAAGCAGATTTGAAATGATTCTTGAAGAATTAGAAAATACCTTGCCATATCAACAAATTTATATAGATATGTCTGGTAACAAGATATCCGATGAGATTGGGACTGATCGTTTAAAAGATGTATATAATAAAGCACGATTTTTAATTGAAATGAATGATAAAATGGGAATTATGGATTATGATAGCTTTATTGAAAAAATATTTATTTCAGAACCGTTTTGTAAATACATTCAATTAAAAGAAAAACTTCAGGGGGAGTATAAGAATGGAAATTAACAATTTCGAAATTATGAAATGTGTTGAGGCAATTGAACATATGTATAATATATATAGAAGTTCTGAAGATGTTGATGAGCAAAAGCTTCAGACTATTATCGCTTTGGTTATTGGAATGTCTAATTATAAATTTAATGAAGTTGAAGCTAAAAAGGTGAAATCGGAAGCTGAGTATTTGTGCCAAACGAAACATACAAATGGAATAAGTATTACAGATGATTATAATCACTATGATTGGTATTCGGAAAGATTGAAAAAAGACGGCGCATTAGAGCCATTCTTTTGGAAAAGATATAGGGAATATTTATTAGAAGAGCAACATTTAGGACTTAATATTGTAAATAAATTAGATCAAACTACATTGATCGAGTTGATGAATTACCTTGGCGATCCGAAAAGTCATGCTGAATTTCTTCGTAGAGGGCTTATTATTGGTGATGTTCAATCTGGGAAGACTTCTACATATATTGGTATGGTATGTAAAGCGGCTGATGCTGGATATAAGGTTATTATTTTGTTGACTGGAACAATTGAAACATTGAGAAATCAAACACAAAAGCGTGTGGAAGAGGGATTTGTTGGATTTGATATTTCACGCTGTAAAGATGGAGCTCAAACATCTCGAGTAGGGGTTGGTAAAGATGGAAGACCACTTTCGGTTACTGCGATGACATCAAGAGAGTATGATTTTGTTGGAAATATGAACAAAATAACAACTTCGTTAGAAAGTAATAAGGTTGTTGTGTGCGTAATAAAGAAAAATACAACTGTACTTGAAAGATTATATCAGTGGTTATATAAACTTAATGCTGATTCGATAACTAAGAAAATTCATTACCCAATGCTCCTAATTGATGATGAGGCAGATAATGCATCAATTAATACAAACAAACCAGAAGAAAATCCAACTAAAATTAATGAATTAATTCGTAAGTTAGTAGATGTATTTTGGCAAGCTTCATACGTAGGATTTACTGCAACACCTTTTGCAAATGTCTTTATTAATCCAGAAACTACAGAAGACATGTTAAATGACAATTTATTTCCTAATGATTTTATATATAGTTTGCCTACTCCATCAACCTATATAGGGGCTCAAAAGATATTTTATGAAGATGGGAAATACAGAAAAGCTTTAAAGTATATCGAAGATGCTGGTTCTAATGTTGATAATGATTTATTTTGTTATAAAAATACTAAAAGAAAATGGAATGGAACATTACCTAAAAATCTAAATGATTCGATATATATTTTCCTTTTGGCAAATGCTATTAGAGATTTAAGACATGATTTAGATAAGCCTAGAACAATGATGATAAATATTTCACATATTAATGATGTTCAACAATATATGAAAGAGAGTGTTGAACAAATTTATGAAGAAGCATATAACAAAATAAAATTTGATTTATCACATGATTTGGAAAAAAATAAGAAAATCCCAATTTTGAATGCAATATATACTCAATGGAAAAAGAATTATGAGGGTCTAGAATTTACATGGGATCAAATTATAGATACGCTCGTAACATCTATAAAAAACATACAAATAAAAGTAATTAATAGTTCTAAAGGGTCAGATAATTTGGATAATGAAAATAATTCGGATTTACGAGTAATCGAAATTAAACAAGAAGAAAATCCAACTAAAATCAACAAATTAATTCACCAGTTAGTAGATGTATTTTGGCAGGCTACTTATGTAGGATTTGCAGCTACCTACGTAGAATCTACAGCTACACCATTTGCAAAGGAGTTGTCTACCTCACCAAACTATATAGGGAATCAAAATAGCTTTTACAAAGATAGGGTTGAGGATTTATTTTATTATAAGCATAAAAAAAATTGGAAGGGAACATTACCTAAAAGTCTAACTGATTCAATATATACTTTTCTTTTGGCAAATGCTATTAGAGATTTAAAACACGATATAGATAAGCCTAGAACAATGATGATAAATATTTCTAGATTTATTGATGTTCAGCAATATGTGAAAGAAAACGTTGAACAAATTTATGAAGAAGCGTATAGCAAAATAAAATTTGATTTAACCCATGATTTGGGAAAAAATAAAAAAATCCCAATTTTAAATGCTATATATACTCAATGGAAAAAAAATTATGAAGGGTTAGAATTTACATGGGATCAAATTGTAGATACGCTCTTTTATTCTGTAGAAAATATACAAATAAAGGTTATTAATAGTTCTAAAGGGTCAGATAAGTTGGACTATGAAAATAATCCAGATATAAGAATAATTGCTATTGGTGGTCTATCCTTATCTAGAGGTTTAACGCTTGAAGGTTTAATTATAAGCTATTTTTACAGAAACACATCAACCTATGACGTACTTATGCAGATGGGAAGATGGTTTGGTTATCGTAAAAATTATGAAGATATATTTAGAATTTGGACAAGTAAAAAATCAGCTGATTGGTATACTGAAATATCAGAAGCTACTGAGTTATTAAAAGAGGATTTGGCTAAGATGAGAGATTGTAAGCGAACCCCACATGAATTTGGTATCAGAGTACGGAATGACAGTACTGAATTACGCATAACAGCTGCAAATAAAATGCGAATAGCAGCTGACAAGACTGAATATACAAGCTATTTTGGTGATGTTTTTGAGACACCTTATTTAATAAATGATATAGCAGTAAATTCGAAAAATTTACAGTTAGTTCATTTGATGGTGAAAAAAGCGAAAAATAATAATATTAAATTTGAGAGATTAAAAGATCAAGGAAAACATTATGCATTAAAATGTGTTCCTAAAGACATAGTTATTAGTCTTTTGAGCCAATTTAAGTCTTCGAAATATAATAGGCGTTTTGATACAAAACAAATTTATAAATTTTTGAACGACTGTGAAATACCACGGCTAAATTTTTGGGATATTGTATTTTTAGATGGAGAGAAAGATCAACCGTTAATCGAAAATTTTGAGGGTGCTGATATATATCCGGTAAAACGTTCTTGTTCGGTAGATGAATATCAAGAGAAAATAAATATTGGAAGTCGAGGAAAACTTGCTGGTACTGCTGATGGCAAACAGTGTTTGGATGATAAAGAAAAAATTAAATGTGCAGAAGAACACCATAAAAAACAATACTTAGAAGATAAAAAAGTTGAATTCGAAAAAGGCCGCTCTTATCCTATAAATACCTGGTTTAAGTATGTTAAAGATAGGAATCCTCTTTTACTTGTTTATTTGATCAAATTTAGAGAAGATGGTGAAGTTAGTCCAGCAACTACGAAAGTTATTGATTCAACAGAATCATGGGTTGGATTAGGTATGGGCATACCAAATTGCTCTGATAGTAATGCTGAAGTGCATAAGTATAAAACTAATCCAATTTACTCAAAGCAGGAAATTGAAGATATGCTTTCTGAAAACGAGGAGGAATAGAGAAATGTTTAATATACGAGAGAGATTCAATGAATTAAAATCATATGGATATTTCATAAAGGCTGATACTGAACATACTTTGGATTGGTATATTGGAATTGATGATCAGGGAAGAAAATCAATTAAACTTAGAGCAAAATTTTCACCCAAAAGTATTATTGGGACGAATTCAATTATAGTGAGTCAATATAAAAATGATGATTTTAATACAATAGTTTTCTCGCTGGTAGACAACGAGGTTAGTGGATTATTTTATAGATTTTGTGAAGATTTAATGGAAACATCAAGAAATATTGATGAACCTGACTTGGGTTATACCAATATCATTAATAGATTTTTATTATGGAAAAAAATGTTTTTGAAGCAAAAGAGCGAATTTTTAACTGAGCCAGAAATCATGGGATTAATCGGAGAAATTTTATTTATGAAGGAGGAACTGTTTGAACTATATGGGAAACACAAAGCATTGTTAAGTTGGAGTGGACAGGAACTGACACATAAGGATTTTTCAAATGATAATACATGGTATGAGGTTAAGACTATGCAAAGAGGAGGTCAAACAGTTAAGATTTCATCTATTGAACAGCTTGAAAGTGATAAGATAGGTGAGCTTGTTGTATATAGCCTGGAAAAAATGAGCCCGGTTTTTAATGGAATTAAATTAAATAAACTTGTTTCAGAGATATATGAATCACTTGAGAATGAGGATGATAAAGGGGATTTTCTTACTAAAGTATCCCTTCAAGGATTTTCATATAATGATCATTATGATGATTATGTTTATGAAGTTAGCGATTGTAGAAGGTTTTTAGTTGATAAAGATTTTCCGAAACTTGATAGACGCAATTTAATTTCAGCAATTGTAAAGGCTCAGTATGAATTATCATTAGTTAATATTATGGAATATCTGATTAAATAGATAAAGAGGGGTATGTATGGACGTAAATGAATATCGTAAAGAGTTTATTGAGGGATTACGAGCTGATGCAGCAATTAATTGTACTGATACAGATGATGAATTCATAGCTAGGTCATTAGAAATATTGGAGTCATTGGGCGAAGTTAATGATCCAGTTAAGTTCTACTTTGGAAAAAAAGGCCGAAGAAATAGAATGATGCAATTTCATGCGTATGCGTTTGATGAAGCTGATGGATCAATTGTACTGATTATTAGTGATTTTAAAGATGCATTTGATCTAGAGATGCTGACAATGACGCGGATTGATTTATTATACAAAAGAATGGTTACGTTTATTGAAGAGGTATATAAAGGTAAGCTAAGTGAGTTTTGTGATGATTCAGACCCAACACTTGATGTGGCTAAGGAAATAAGAATTAAAATTGGAGGAGATATTTCAAAAAGTAGTATTTTAAAATTCAAATTCTATATTATTTCAAATGCAAAACTTAGTCAAACAGTTAAGTCGCTTAAAAAAGAGGATTTATTGGAGAGACACGTTGAATTAAATGTTTGGACTATAGAGCGTTATTTTGAAATAATGCAGTCACTTAACAATGAACCGATAGTTATCGACGTAAATCAATTTGGTATTAGTGGTATTCCATGTCTAAAAGCGAAAATGAATGATGGATTAGATTACGATGCTTATTTGGCAATAATACCAGGTAAGTTTCTTGCTGATATATATTTGACTTATGGTAGTAGACTTCTTGAAGGAAATGTGAGAGCATTTTTGAGTGTAAAGGGAAACGTAAATAAGGGGATTAGAAATACAATTATTAAAGAACCTAACAAATTTTTTACATATAATAATGGAATTGCCGTAACAGCAGAGCATGTTGAATTCACACAAAGTGAAAATGGCCTCGAAATTACTTGTATGAGGGATTTGCAAATCATTAATGGTGGTCAAACTACTGCATCTTTAGCTAGTGCAATAATTAAAAAAGATAATGCTGAATTATCAGATATTTTTGTTCCAATGAAGTTGACGGTAATTAAAACAACTGGTAGTGAAGAGGAAAGAGGAGAAATTTATAATACGATGGTTGAGAAGATTTCCAAATGTGCTAATTGTCAGAATCCAGTTAAGGATGCTGATTTCTTCTCCAATAGTCCGTTCCATATTTTAATGGAAAAAATGTCGAGGAAGTATATGGCTCCACCTGTTCAGGGTAATCCATATCCTACGGTATGGTATTATGAGCGTTCTCGTGGAAAATGGGAACAAGAGCAAATGAAATTGACTAAATCGGAAAGAGAAAAATTCAAGGCTAAATATCCTAAAGATCAGAAATTAACAAAAGAAGAATTAGCAAAATATTTAAATACTATGGCTGGCATGCCTCACATTGTGGCGATGGGTTCTGCAAAAAACATGAAATATTTTGCAGAAAATATTGAAAAACAATATACAGCATCTAAAGAGCAATTTAATGAATTCTATTTCAAAAGAGCAATTTGCGCCGCAATTATGTTTAAGACAGTTGATAAATTGGTAAATAAACAGCCATGGTATCCAAAGGGAGGAAATAAAGCTCAAATTGTACCGTATACAATTTCAAAGATAGTTAGCAGTATAGCAAAAGGATTTGATATAGATTTCATGCTTATATGGAAGAAACAAGTGTTGTATCCTTCGTTTATACATGAGGTAGAGATAGTATCCAAAATAGCACATGAATTTTTAGTAAATTCTAGTGGAGTAATTGTAAGGGAATACGCAAAAAATGTAAAGACGTGGGATGAATTTAAGAGCATACCGTACAGTTTGAGTGAACGTTTTTCTACAGACCTTGTACCAATGGAAGAAATTAAAAATGAAGAGAGACAAGCAAAAAAAGAGCAAAAATTAGATAATGCCTTAGCATTGGAGCTTATAGTTTTACGTTATGGAGCAGATTATTGGCGTAGATTATTAAAAATAGGCTTAGAAAAGAAAATGTTGAATATAAAAGAAATGGAATTGCTTAAAATAGGTACACAAATTGATAGTTTATCGCCTAAAATTCCCTCCTCATTGCAAGCTAAAAATATGATGAAAATTAGAGAAAAGCTTGATGAGGAAGGAATTGTGGTATGATAATGCTAATAGCAGTAATTATTAACTAATTTAATGTTAGAGTTGAAGTATCTTCATTTTATTGGTAAAATATATTTAAAATATTTAGTATAACTAATAAATATTTGTAATTATTTAGACTCATCTTAAACATGTTATTAGTCAGTTTGTTAATCTTCAAAAAATAAATATTTGTATTTAGCACTAATTGGGGTTAGTGCTATTTTTTTATTCTAAAATTAATTTGGATTATATTAAGTAACATATGATGGTATCAGCAGAGTTAATAATAACAATAAAATTTAGTGCTTCTATTTTCCTACATGTTTTATGAAGGAATTTTAGGACTTGTAAAGAATTGTTTAAATAAAGTTGTTATTTTATAAAAATTAATATGTTAGGGATTTAGGATAAAAAAATATATATTGACTTTGCTAACTATGAATTTTAGTAACTTTAGTGATAATATTAGAAATTTATATGCATCGAATCAAGAGGCTTTTAGTGGAGAGTAATTAGCAGAAAACAATTCAAGTAATAAATTGATATATGAGAGGATTTGAAAATGAATAATTTTAAAGTAATATTTGATTTTCTTAATAAATATGGGGGAAATATAGTAATCGCGAATAAAAATAACAGCAATTACAATGAACAAAAACATAGTCAATTAATAACATTAAAGGCAACATCATTTGACAACGAATGGAAAAGCATAGTAGAACATATTATGAATAAAATCAAGGTTAAAAAGATTTTATCTACTCAACAATGGCAAAATAGTGGCAATATATTTGATTACTTTTGGACTCAGTTTAAAAGTGAAGATAGATTAGACTCTGCATCAAGCATATCAGTCTTTGCGCGTAAAAGCAGTATAGAGGTAAAGCTTACATGGCATTTCGCTTATGGGAAAAAGTCGCAGAATTCTTTGAAACAGCATAATATGTGGGTTGCTAGACTTGAAAATTGGGTAAATGGTAAATCAATTGATACCTCAAAATATACAATTTGGTATGGTGGTGATGGCAATGAAGGAAACAAGAGTACGCTTGAAAAATATTTTAATAGTAATGACGAAAAAGATTTGGTTCTAAATGGTAGTGATAGTAGCGGTAAGACATTTCTTATTGAAATAGGTAAGGAATTTAATAAAGAATATGTAGTGGCAAATGGAGATAAGGTTTTAACTGAGATTATAAATACAACAGATGAAATAGAGGAACTATATAAAGCAACATCTAAGAGAATAGATATAATTTCAACAAACAATAATGAAAGTCATGGATTAGGTATTAGTAAGAATTATTATGAGAGTAGACTTAAAATAGATGAAATAAGAAGATATGTTATTTCAAAAAGCTTCATATATCACTATAATGACCTAGCCAACTTCTACCTCTCCCTTAAAACAAAACCATTTATAATTCTTGCAGGTATAAGTGGAACAGGTAAATCTAAGCTAGTTAAATTATTTGCGAATGCTGTTGGGGCTACCTCTGACAATGGACAATATAATATTATCAGTGTTAAGCCAGATTGGAATGATAGTACTGAATTATTTGGTTATAAAAATATAAATGATGAATTTGTTCCTGGTAAGTTAACTGAAATTATTTTTAGAGCATCTAAAGAGGAGAATATTAATAAACCTTATTTTATATGTTTAGATGAAATGAATTTAGCTAGGGTTGAGTATTACTTAAGTGAATATTTAAGCATTATAGAATCCAGAGAATTTGATGTTGATAATAACATTAAAACAGATAGATTATTTCCTGCGGAATATTTGCCAGAAGGAAATAAGTATGCAAATTTAAGAATACCTGAAAATATTTATATTGTAGGTACTGTTAATATGGATGATACCACATTTGCGTTTAGCAGAAAGGTATTAGATAGAGCCAATACTATTGAGTTTTCTGATGTAGACTTAGATGCTTTGGATTTTAATAATGAAGAATGTGAAAGTATTGATGTTGATAACAATTTTTTTAAGACAAGCTTCTTAAATATTAAGGATGCTTTAAATACTGATGATGCATTTGTTAGGCAAACTAATAGTAAGGTTAAAGATATAAATGAGATTCTAGAGCAAGGCAATAAGAATTTTGGATACAGAGTTAGAGATGAGATTGTATTTTATATGTTAGAAAACAAGATCAATGATTTATTAAGTGAAGATGAAGCCTTTGATTTTCAGATAATGCAAAAGATATTGCCAATTATAACTGGTAGTGAGCTTCTTGTTAAGGAAATCTTAATTAAATTATTTAATTACTGCAATACTAACGGTAAAGAAGTTACTGCAACAATTGAGTATATTAAAGAGTGCGAAGTAGAGCTAAAATCAGGCAAAATTAAGTACAAAAAGAGTGCTAAAAAAATACTTATGATGTTAAGAGGTTATGAAGATGGATTTACTTCATTCTGGGCGTAATGATAAGCTTTTAGAAATAGATTGTGCTGATGAATTCTCATTAACATTTAGTGGTGAAAGCATAAATAAGAAAGTAAGAGATTTAAATATCAATATAAATACTGCAGCAACGCTTACAGTAGCCTTAGAATATAAAGATAAAGACAAAGTTACAGTGAAAGTAATTTGTGATAATGGTGAATTAGCAGAAGTTAATGGACCTAATGTTAAGCCTTGTTTTTATGAGAATGGAAAATATCAGCTCATCTTAGAAGTTAAAGATGAAAGCCATTATGAAGTAATTCATATGGGCAGTAATTTAAATAATGTGTTTCAGAAAATAAGTAATTGTTACATTGGAATGATTGATTTTTCGTCGGATATTGGTTTATCCAATTTTATAATTAATAAAGATGGAAAAGATATATTATCTATAGATATAGAGGTCTTTCCGTCTAAAATTGATTATCAAAAGGATTACCTGGATATTATGAATGAAGTAAATGACGAGATATATTCTTTAGCATTTGCCCTTATGGGTAAAACTTATTTAGAAACTAGGTTAGTGGATACTAAACATCAAACCAATGCAGAATTTATTAGTATTTTGAGATGCATATTTGATGATTTAGAAGGAGCTATAAAAAGAATTATAGCAAATCCTAAGCACAACGTAGAAACTATAGAATCTATAAGAAGAGTAGAAAAATCAAGAGTACCTTCTCGTAATACAATAGCTTATCTTAGAAAACATTCAGGCGTGCTTGTAGAAAATCGAAATGGATTTATTAAAGGGAAAGATAAAAATTATATTGCAACAATGTTGGTAGATAAAAGAAAGATAACAACTATAGATATATATGAGAACAGATTTGTTAAGTATATGATAACAAATATTATAAAAAGACTAAATGTTGTTGTTAAAAATATAGTTATAAATATGATTAGTAATAAAGCCAGTAACAATGGTGACAATACTGATTATAAAGTGGAATTACATAAGTTTTTAAAAAATAAGATATCTATATTAAATAAACATCTGAAAAATGGATTTAGTAATGTTAGCAATCTTACTGGTAAAAAAACTATGAGCTTAGTTTTTCAAATGGCTCCAGGGTATAGAGAAGTTTACAAAAAGTATATTATGCTAAGTAAGGGCCTTGCTTTAGGAGATGGACTTTATCAAATGACTCCTAAAAAACTATATTTATTATATGAGATGTGGTGCTATATGAAAATACATCATATTCTCAGTGATTTAGGTTACACGGTAGAGGAATATGAAATATTAAAGTATAAGGATAATGGGTTCTATTTAACGTTATCCCAGGACTCACAGGCTAAGATGATTTATTCTAATAAAAAGAATAGGTTAGAGTTATGGTATAACAAGTCATATTCGTCGCCAACAACTAATCAAAGACCAGATACCGTGCTTAATATTAGAAATTTAAATAATAAAGAGGACAATAGAATTTATATATTTGATGCTAAGTACAGAATTAATGTAGATGATAGTGGCGTTGTAGGTCCAGTTGAGGATGATATAAACGTTATGCATAGATATAGGGATGCAATAGTATCAAAGCTTAGTAATGATGTTCAATTCAAATATGATACCTTTGGGGCCTATGTTATGTTTCCTTATGGAGATGAAGAAAAATTTAAAGAGCATGACTTCTATAAGAGCATAGAAGAAGTTAATATAGGTGCTTTTCCTATGCTGCCGGGAAGTACAAAATTAATAACAAAGCAGCTAAAGAAAATAATAGAGCAATCACCACTAGATGCAAGAAATGATAGGATAGTTATAGATGAGTATGACGATTATGGTAAGTTTAAGCATCTTAATGTAATGGTTGTTAATGTGAAAAATAAAGAGCATTTAAAAGAGTATAAAGAAAATTTATTTTACCATATTCCAGTAGCAAGATTAAAAGAGGTTAGAGACTCAGTTGAGTATTTAGCATTTTATCAATCAATAGAAAGCTTCAAAGGTGAGGGTGGAGTAAGATATTATGGAAAGATAGAAAAATGCTTAGAATATAAGAGAAAAGATTGCACTGAGCTTAAAGCAAGAGCTGGTACAGAGGATGATATATATTTAAGAATTAACTTAGAATCTATAAAAGAAGTTGATAATATAGTCCCAATTCAAACAGGAACTAGACTTGTAACATATACAACTTTGTACCTTTTGAAAAATGCAGAAAATACTCATGAGCTAAAAGTAGGAAGCAGCTTAGAACTTCAGGTATATAAAATATTAAAAAAGGTAGCAAAAGAGAAAGCGGTTAAAATAAAGAAAATAGATAAAGACAAGGGTGCTACAACTAGTAAGAAAGATAAAGTGAGGGAGTATATTATTGGGGATGTGAAGGTAGAAATAGTAGATGGGAGTGGGATAAGGGCGAATGGTGTGGAAACTAGTGTGAAAGGATTAGAAGGGGATATTTTATTATTCCTATAAATTTATAATGTACAGTTTAGTCTAGAATAAAAAATTTGTATGCTTTGTTTGAAATTACATAATATATAATATATGATATAGTTACAGGGTTTAAATAAAAAATTTAGAGTGGAAGTTGATATATATGAAAGTTGAAAGAATAAAAGAAATTCTCAATGGTGGAGAAAGTATAACTGTTGAGTTCAAGCAAAGTAAAAATAAATTAAATAAAGATGTTTTTGAATCGGTATGCGCATTTCTAAATCAAAATGGAGGACACTTATTTCTTGGTGTTGAAGATAAAGGTGGTATTGTAGGAATTAATCCAGAGGCAATAGAGAAGGTTAAGAAGGAGTTTGTGACTTCTATGAATAATCCTCAAAAAATTAGCCCAACTTTTTATTTATCTGTCGAGGAAATAGAGATTGAAGGGAAAGTGGTTCTTTACATTTTTGTGCCAGAGAGTTCTCAGGTTCATAGGTGTAATGGGAAAATTTATGATAGAAATGAAGATGGAGATATCGACATCACTCATAATACAAATCTCGTTTCAGAAATGTATATGAGAAAGCAGGGCACATATACAGAAAATCGCATTTTCCCATTTGCGGAAATATCTGAACTCAAGGCTGAACTTTTAATAAAAGTTAGAAAAATGGCTGAAAATGAAAGATCAAATCATCCATGGAAGTCAATGAATGACCTAGAACTTTTAAAAAGTGCAGGCCTATTTCTTAAAGATCCCCAAAGTGGTAAAGAGGGCATCACTCTTGGAGGTATTCTCATTTTTGGAAATGAAGAGTTGATTCATGCAGCGTTGCCTCATTATAGAACTGATGCTATTTTACGAAGAGTAAATTTAGATCGTTATGATGATAGGGATGATATTCGGTAAATCGGATGGGTGGATGAATTGGGATCAGGAGTCAGAAATATTTATAAATACAATAAGATATACTCTGGCGCTGAGCCTATTTTTATTGAAGGAGATATTTTTAAGACGATTATTCCGCTAACTTCGCAAGTTACCATGCAAGCTACCATGCAAGCTACCATGCAAGCTGATGAAGAAGTAAAAGATTTATTGGAATTTTGTGTGATACCAAGAAGCAGAAGTGAAATGCAAGGCTTCATGGTTCTTGCTAATAGAGACTATTTCAGAAAGAATATTTTAAACCCTTTAATTAAAGGGGGATTATTGAAATTAACAATGCCAGATAAACCGACAAGCCCAAAACAAAAATATTATTCTAAGAAAAGATAATACTTTATATTCAAATGTTTTCTAGTAAGGCGATGACATCAAATCATCGCCTAATTCATTGTTGGAAGATCAAATTTTTAATTAATGAGAGGTTAATCTATCATGTTAAAGCATTATTACTAGGTTAGAATCCTTTAAAATAACAAGGATAAGGTCTACATTACACTTCCAGTAAACATATAGGACCTTTTGTTGTAGTTTTGCGAAAAAATTCTTAAACAATTACTAAAAATTTCTAATTATAGTAATATTGCAACTAAATATGAGATATGTAATTAGCTTAGATCATTGATATATAAGGATTTATAAGTAATTAGTAAATTGCTGTTGTAATCTACTATAATTTTTGAAAACAAAAGGGGAATCCAATAATGAATTCCCTTTTAATGTATACATATATCTGATTTGTTGACAAGTATATCATTTTATCATAATATTGTGGATAAAATGGTTTAATAAATTTAGACATATATGGTGAGGATGAGGAAGGTGGGATAAAATGCAAATATGTTGTACAAAGAAACTGCAAGATGAG
>NZ_CALEVF010000077.1 GCF_937920395.1 uncultured Clostridium sp.
TACTTTCTACTATATCAATTATAGAATCTTCATCACTACTAAGTACATCCATAAGGGATATTTCATTTCCCTCTTTATCTGTGCCAATAGGATCTTGCAAATACACTTCACCCTTTGTTTTCTTATTATTGCGAATAAGCATAAGTATTTCGTTTTCTATGCACCTTGCAGCATAGGTAGCAAGCCTTGTTCCCTTGCTTGTATCAAAAGAGTCAATAGCTTTAATAAGTCCTACAGTTCCAATAGATATAAGGTCATCTACATCTTTTCCTGGATAGGAATATTTTTTTACTATGTGTGCTACTAGTCTTAAATTTCGTTCAACGAGTATTCCTTTAGCTAGTAAGTCGCCTCCCTCAAGCTTTTTTAAATAGGATTTCTCTTCTTCTTCACTTAATGGTTGAGGGAATGAACTACTCCCAGTTATATAAGCAGTCAAGAACGTAACATTTCCGATCATATCTAATAAACAATTCATGAAAAACACAGATGTTCCTCCTAATAGAGCTTATTAATATAATATGAATTATTCTTTTAAAAGTGCATGGACTTAGAAATTTATTTAACATTAATAAATAATTTTTACTTTATATTTTTAAGTGAATTAACCACTTCTTTAAATATTGGAGCTGCTGTACCCCCACCTTCTTCATCAGCTATACCAGCTATATTCATCTTAATATCATTTACATATACAACCATGGAATAATTTTTCCCATTTATATTGAAAAAGCCTACAAACCAACCATCAGACTTCTTTCCATTTGCATAAGTAGTAGTACCTGTTTTTCCGCCTATAGCCATGCCTTCAATATATGCCGCATCCCCAGTTCCCTTGTTTACAACAGCAATCATATGACGTTTCACCGCTTCTGCCGTTTCTCTTTTTAATACAGTGGTAGTTTTAGGCACAGTTTTCTCTAAAATTTCATTTTTGTCATTTACGTATGAGTCTATTATATTTGGTTTAACATATACTCCATCATTTATGATAGTATTAGGAATGCTAAGCGCCTCTAACGGTGTTATTGTGACGTTTTGGCCAATAGCAGTTTGGCTTGTTTGCGCATATGTAGGATTTGATATATCCTCCTGGAAACTACCGATGTCTTCTTGCTGAAGATTCAATACTTTACTTAACATTCCTTGTTTCTGTGCATAATTATATATATTTTTAACTCCCACCTGCCAACCTATTTGAGCAAAAATATTATTTGAAGATTTTGTTAAAGCCTGCGCTACAGTAAATATGTTTCCTTTAAAAGGCTCGTTTGGAAATATATTTGGTTTTAATGTAAATTCTTGATTGTCATTTATTTTATTCATATCTATACCAGCTTCATCAACAATGACTTTGAAAATTGATCCTGGTAATGCTCCATTAGTACTTGGATATCCTAAATTAACATTATATTCATTATCATCCTTTTGCGCCATAGCCCTTATCTTCCCACTGCTGCTCTCCATAAGTACAACACCAATTTTATTGTATTTTTCTTTTTTAAGAATATCCTCAACTTTACCTTGAATTTGTTTATCTATTGTAAGTCTTACATTTATATTGTTTTTAGGTTTAATTGTGGTACCAGCACTTATTTCACCGTTAACTCCTTTAGAAAGCCTAATTTTTGTATATTCATTTTCTTTAGTTTTATCATATATTTGCATTTCCAATGAATCAGCACCTTTTGATACAGTTTTACTAACTACCTTTTTAGTTTCTGAGTTAACAGTTACTTTATTGTAAGTTGTACTTGTCAATACATTCTCTATTTTCCAATACCCATCATTTACAACATCAGTAGAACAATAAATATAAAACCCTTTTACCTTTTTAATATCTTTTAGCTTTTCATATGTAACTTCATCAATTTCATATCTTAATTTTTCGCCGTTACCAGTTCCTTTGATTTTTTCTAAATCATCTGTTTTATTATAATTTCGAAGTGTAATAGTTAATGTTTCTAAATCATATTTACTAGTGTATTCATTAAATCTAAGATAATCTACTGGATCAATAATTGCATAAAAGTGTTTTTTATAAGTTAAAAGGTCGGCTCCATTACAATCAAGTAACTTATATTGTGGTCCATATTTTTCATCTATAGTGTATTGTGCATCAGCCATTGTTTTTAATGACTTTGAGTTAAAATACATATAACTTGATGCCCTCCAAATTAACGAACAAAATAATAGTATAAATAAGACCATTACTATCCAATTTCTTTTCCTGATTTCACTCTTTTCATTCAAGTAACCAAAAATATTGTTTTTATTAGACATAAAAACACCTCCCCTAGACTAATTCTAGCCTAGAATGAGATGTTTTATACTTTTCATATATCATTTTTGACGTCTTTGTAGTATCTGGCTTATATTTGCAGTAAGCATATCAATAGCTACCTTGTTATGACCGCCTTCTGGTATTATAATATCTGCATATCTTTTGGTAGGTTCGATAAATTGTTCATGCATAGGTTTAACTACTGTTAGATATTGTTTTATTACAGACTCCATTGTTCTTCCTCTTTCTTTGATATCCCTTGTAAGTCTTCTTATAAACCTTACATCTGCATCAGTATCTACATATAATTTAATATCTAACATATCACAAAGACGTTTATTATCCAATATAAGTATTCCTTCAAATATAATTATATCCCTAGGCTTTACCGGAATTGTTTCTTTTGTTCTATTAAATATTTTAAAATCATATACAGGCTTTTGAATAACTTTACCTTTTAATAGAAGATTAAAATGTTCTACTAAAAGTTCTGTATCAAATGCATCAGGATGATCATAGTTTGTTTTTATTCTATCTTCAAGAGAAAGTTCACTTTGATCTTTATAATAGGAATCTTGCTCAATCATAGCAATACACGATTCATCAAACTGCTTATATATCTCTCTAGCTATAGTACTCTTTCCGGAACCTGTTCCGCCAGTTATCCCAATTAGTATAGGACGATTCATTACTTCTTCTCCTTTTCCTTAATAAGAATATCATTCGCGCGTAATTTTTCTTTAACATTTACAGTAAATAACATCTGAGCACTTGGAGCAGCTGGTATGCTTTCTCCCTTAGAATTCTTCATATCATTAAGCTTAATTAAAATATTATCTCCTACAGGTCTTAATACTTCAACGGTATCGCAAAGATACGTTTTGTTCCTTTGCTCAATTGTTGCAATATTGCTTTTTTCATCATATTTCCTTACGACTCCAACTATATCGTAATTTCTTATGTATGATGAAGATTCATATATCTGTTTGTGTGGATCTCCAAAATAAAAGCCAGTATAAAATTGCCTGTGGCTAGGTTTTAAGAGATTATCCAACCATTTTTTTTCGAATTTATAATTTAATGCGTCTGCTACGTATGCATCCACAGCTTCCCTATAAGACTTACATACAGAAGCAACATAATATGAGCTTTTCATTCTTCCCTCTATTTTGAAGGACATTACCCCTGATTGCATAAGTTCCGGTATGTGTTCTATCATACATAAATCTTTTGAATTCATTATGTAACTACCTTTATCATCTTCAATTATAGGAAAGTATTCCCCGTTCCTCTTTTCTTCCATTAAGAAATATTTATATCTACAAGGTTGAGCACATTGACCGCGATTTGCATCTCTACCTGTCATATAATTTGACATAAGACATCTTCCAGAGTAGGACATACACATAGATCCATGAACAAAAGCTTCAAGTTCACAAGTTTCAGGTAACTTTGCTCTTATTTCTTTAATTTCTTTTAGAGATAATTCTCTTGCAAGTACAATTCTTTTAACCCCTTGTTTATGCCAGAAAATAGCAGATTTATAGTTTACATTATTAGCTTGAGTACTTAAATGTATTTCTAAATTTGGTACAACTTCTCTGGCTGTCATAATAATACCTGGATCAGAAACAATAATAGCATCTGCTCCTGTTTCATAAATTTCTTTTAAATAGCCCTCTAAACCTTCTAAATCCTCATTATGAGGAAATACATTTAAAGTAACATAGACTTTTTTACCTCTCACGTGTGCAAATTCTATTCCTTCTTTTAAATCTTCATTACTAAAATTATCTGCAAAAGCACGCAAATTCAATTTGCTTCCACCCAAATAAACAGCGTCCGCGCCAAAATTTATAGCTGCTTTCAATTTTTCTAAATTACCTGCTGGTGCAAGTATTTCTGGTTTCATATGTTTCATTCCTCTCTTATGTTACCCATATTCTTTCTTATCGTAACCGATATGCCATCTCCCATTGGGATTACAGAAGTTACAAGCTCATCATTACTAGATACTAGTTCTAAATAACTTTTCATACGTTTTATTATAGTTATCTTTCTATGTGTTGCAAGTTCTTTTGATGCAACCATTCCTCTAAATAATACATTGTCTGCAATAAGAACTCCATCTTTTTTTAACAACCTCAAGCAATTAGGGAGAAAATGATTATAATGTCCTTTACCTGCATCCATAAAAATCATATCATATTCACCTTTGATACTTTCTAAAAGATCTAAACAATCACCCTTTATAATAGTGATTTTATCTTGTAGTCCACATTTCATTATATTATCACTAGCAATTTCTATCATTCTTTGATCTCTTTCAATAGTTGTAATTTCACTTAATCCATCTGATGCTAAATTCATTAAAATAGCAGAATATCCAATAGCTGTTCCAAGTTCTAAAATCTTTTTAGGTCTATTCATCTTTACCATTAACTCTAAAAATTTAGCAGTTTCCTTTTGTACTATAGGAACTCCATTTTTAACAGAAAACTTTTCAAGTTCATCTAAAATGCCACTATTACTTGGTATGAGCTCTCTTAAATATTGCTCCATATAATCATATGTTACCCCACTCATTTATTTTCCTCCAAAATTAATAACACAAGTCAACTAAATTCCTTGCGCATCATCTTATATTAATATGTATATAAAAAACTTTTATATTAAAAAAGAAAACCATATAAATTAATTATGCGGTTTTCTTTTTCTTTAATTAAACTATTTACTTTTTGTTTTATCTACTTCTTTTTGCCTCCACCTGCTCTTCTTCTTTCACCTGAGTCTAATATTGTTTTTCTCATTCTAATGTTTAGAGGAGTAATTTCAACTAGCTCATCTATAGCTATAAATTCTAAGCATTGCTCTAGTGTCATTAATTTTACTGGAACAAGTTTTGGTGATTCATCTGCTCCTGAAGATCTAGTGTTTGTTAATTGTTTCTTTCTACAAACATTTATTTCCATGTCTCCACTTCTTGCACATTCTCCAGCAATCATTCCAGCATATACAGGTACTCCTGGTTCTAAGAAAAGAGTACCACGATCTTGAGCATTAAATAATCCGTAAGTTATAGTTTCTCCACCCTCAAATACGATTAAAGAACCTCTACTTCTATCTGGAATATCGCCTTTAAATTTATCGTAACCATCTAGAACGTGATTCATTATACCATTACCCTTTGTATCAGTCATAAGTTCGCTTCTAAATCCAATTAATCCTCTTGATGGAACCTTAAATTCTAGTCTAGTATATCCATTTATAGCAGAAGTCATGTTTACCATTTCTGCTTTCCTAGGTCCCATTTTTTCCATTACAACGCCCATAAATTCTTCTGGAACGTCAATTGTAAGGAATTCAATTGGCTCTGTTTTATGTCCATTTTCTTCTTTATATATAACATTTGCTTTTGAAACTTGGAATTCATATCCTTCACGTCTCATAGTTTCAATTAGAACTGAAAGATGAAGTTCTCCTCTTCCACTTACTTCAAAACCATCTGTTTCTTCAGATTCTACTACTCTTAAGCTAACATTTGTTTCAAGTTCTTTCATAAGTCTATCTCTTATATGCCTTGAGGTTACAAAAGTTCCTTCTTGACCTGCAAAAGGAGAATTATTAACCATGAAATTCATAGTTAATGTAGGCTCATCAATTTCAACGAATGGAAGTGCTTCTGGTTCAAGCACATCAGCTATTGTTTCACCAATGTTAATGTTTGGAATACCAGAAACTGCTACTATATCACCAAGTATTGCTTCTTCAGTTTCTACTCTCTTAAGTCCATCATAAACGAAAAGAGCTGAAACTTTAACGTTGGTGATTGTTCCATCTTTAGCTATAAGTGCAACCTGCTCATTTCTTTTGATTGATCCTCTTTGGATTTTACCTATTCCAATTTTTCCAACATACTCATTATAATCAATAGTTGAAATAAGAAGTTGAAGTGGCATATCTAAATATCCCTCTGGTGCTTTTACATTCTTTACTATAGATTCAAATAATGGTTCCATGTTATCACTAACATCATCAACTTCAAATTTTGCAAAACCTTCTCTAGCAGAGGCATATACCACTGCAAAGTCTAATTGTTCGTCATCTGCTCCAAGTTCAACAAATAGGTCGAATACTTCATCAAGAACTTCAGTTGGACGAGCATCTTTTCTATCAATTTTGTTTATAACAACGATAGGTCTAAGATTTAATTCTAATGCTTTCTTTAAAACAAATTTAGTTTGTGGCATTGGGCCTTCATATGCATCAACTACAAGAAGTACACTATCAACCATCTTAAGTACACGTTCAACTTCTCCACCAAAATCTGCATGGCCTGGAGTATCAACTATGTTTATTTTTATTCCCTTATGCATTACTGCTGTATTTTTAGAAAGAATTGTTATTCCTCTCTCTTTTTCTAAATCATTAGAGTCCATTACTCTCTCTTGTACTTTTTCATTTTCTCTAAAAACATGGCTTTGTTTAAGTAAACAATCAACTAATGTTGTCTTGCCGTGATCTACATGGGCAATAATTGCTATATTTCTAACGTCATTTCTTGTAAATAAATTCATATTAATCCTCCAATTTTTTTCATGTGTTTACACATTTTACACAAACGAAAATTGGATACGCCTTGAAGTATCCAATTTTCGCATTTACTATACTTATTCTAATATTATCTTGCAAAAAAGTCAACTATGTCTAGTGCTCAATATTAAAAAATGATAAATTCTTTTAAATTATATCATTTAATTAGTTCTTTTATCATATCATCTCACATAAATACAAGTATTTACTTTATAGGATATTACTTTAAAATTTATTTGCCTGTACATTTTTCACAAATACCATAGAATTTTAAGCTATGGTCTTCAATCTTAAAGTTATATTCTTTTTCAACAATCGATTCTAATTCTTCAAGTAAATCTCCTTGTACTTCTAATACTTTTCCACAGCGATTACATATCAGGTGATGATGCTGATGATGCTCATCTTGATGGTTAAGTTCATATCTGCTACAGCCATCATCTAAATCAAATTTTCTAATTACGCCCATATCTTCTAAAAGTTGAACTGTTCTATAAATTGTAGCAAGACCTATTTCTGGGCAGTCAATTTTAACCAAGTCATACAGTTCTTCCGCAGTAAGATGGCTACCTTCACTTTTTATTATTCCATTTAAAATAGCTCTTCTCTGTGGAGTTAGTTTATATCCCTCTTGTTTTAAGGTTTCTTTTAAACTCTCAACGCTCTCTGGAGATACCTTTGACATATATATACCCCTTTTCATATAACCATCATTTGACCTATAAGTATAAATAATATTTACTATAGGTTTAGTTTAATACTTTTTTTAAATAATGTCAATTGATAATCATTTAGTATTAAGAAAATAGGATAATTTGTTTAAAAATTTTTTGAAGTTAATTAATTAAGACTTTCTTAAGTAATAGGATTAGTCCTCATCAGAAGAAATCGCTTCATACGCTTCTGAAATCATTTCAAACTCTTCATCATCTTCTATTGTAACTAAAATATCACTACCTTCTGCATCCTTCTCAATTCTCAGTGCAATTGCATCAATATCTTCTTCTCCAGTTGGTGCAACTATGACATATTCCTTGTCTTTAATGTCCAATTTTGTCAGCACATCAAATTCAATTTCCTTACCTTCTTCATCATACAATAAGATTGTTTCTACATTATTATCCATTTTTTTAGTCTCCTTTACATTATGTAATAAATAGTGTTTTAATTTTATAAATGTGTTCCTAAACTGTCTAAATATCCTTGTAAAATGAAAGTAGCTGCAATTTTATCTACAATTTTTTTTCGTTTTGATCTTGATAAATCGCCCTCAAGCATTACTCTATTAGCAGCTACTGTAGTTAATCTTTCATCCCACATTTCCACTTTTAAATTCAATGTTTCTCGAAGCTGTTCACAAAATCTTTGGACCTTTTCTCCTTGTGGTCCAATAGTGCCATTCATGTTTTTAGGAAGTCCCGATACAAAACTTTCTACATTGTATTTTTTGCATATTTTGTCGATTTCTTCTATGTCTAGTACTATGCTTTTTCTCTTAATTGTAGTAATTCCTTGTGCCGTTAGCCCCAGAGGATCACATACAGCTATCCCTATCGTTCTGTCTCCAATATCTAATCCTAATATTCTCATGTAAACCGCCTTTACAATTTGCCTTACTATGATACAGTATTATCTTAAAAAATAAAATGCCCCTATGGGCATTTTATTTTTTTATGTCTAGATAAGATTTTAAAACTTCTTCTAATATTTCATCTCTTTCTAGCTTTCTTACTAACGCCCTTGCTCCATTATAGTTCGTTATATAAGTAGGATCTCCAGAAATTAAATATCCTACCATTTGGTTTACTGGGTTATATCCCTTTTTTATAAGCGAATTATATACGTCAGTTAAAATAGTTTTTGTTAAATCCTTTTTATCTTTTACAAAATCAAATTGGACTGTATTTTGATTAGTATCCATACTATACACCCCTTCCTTATAATACACTAAACACTGTAATTTACCACATCTTAGTACACTCGGAAATCACTTCGTAATATTTTATAATTTTATAACTATAATAAATTATACAATTATATACTAACAATACTTAAATTACTTCTAACTAATTATATTATAAAACAACTATTACAAAAAGTATACTATTTTACCAATCTTTCAATAATAGAGCATACATTCTCTATTGCTTCATCTAATTTATCTGGAAGTTTACCACCAGCCTCTGCCATGTTTGGTCTACCGCCACCACCACCACCAGCAATTTTAGCTACTTCTTTAATTATTTTTCCACAATGTATTCCTTTATCTATTGCAGACTTAGATGCCATTGCAACAAATTGTACTTTGTCGCCTGCACTACTTCCAAGGACTACTACACCATCCACAAGTTTATCTCGGAGTTTATCCGCTAAATCCCTTAATGCCTCTGCGTCCATATTACGTACAGTACCAAAAATCACCTTAACACCTTTAACTTCTTTAACATTGTTTAACATTTCATCTACTGAAGAACTAGCGAGTTTACTTTTCAATAATACTATTTCCTTTTCTTTATCTTTTAATTCAACTAATTGAATTTGTAATTTATTAATTATATCCTTTTCGAGGCATTTTAATGTACTTGCAATATTTTTTAATTGATTACCTTTATCCTCTAGAAATTCAATAGAATTAATGCCTGTTATAGCTTCAATTCTTCTAACTCCAGCAGCAACCCCTGATTCAGATAAAATTTTAAAAAGTCCTATTTCTCCTGTATTTTTAACATGAGTACCTCCACATAATTCCTTACTAAATTTTCCTATAGATACAACTCTAACATCATTTTGATACTTTTCATCAAATAATGCTATAGCTCCACTTTCCTTGGCCTTTTCTATAGTCATAACACTCGTATTAACTGCATATGCCTTTAAAATATTGTCATTTACTATCTTTTGGACTTTAATAATTTCAAAATCTGTTAATGCAGAAAAATGAGTGAAATCAAATCTTAATCTATCTTCATTTACATATGATCCTGATTGATGAACATGATCTCCTAGAACTTCTTTCAATGCTTCTTGTAGCATATGAGTTGCTGAATGATTTCTACAAATTTCTTCCCTTCTATCCTCATCAACCTTAAGAATTACAGATTCATCTGTTAACAATCTTCCATTAGTCACTTTAACAAAATGCACTATTTTTCCTGAAACACTCTTTTTACAATCATAAACCTCTGCCTTGAAATTATCATTAAATATTATTCCCTTGTCTCCGATTTGACCTCCCATTTCAGCATAGAAAGGTGTAACTTCCGTTACAATTATACCCTTTGAACCTTTTGAAATTTCTGAAACAATTCCGTCACCGCTAATTATAACTTTAACTTTAGATGACAACTCAGTTTTATCATATCCTTCAAATTTAATGTCTATATCTTTAGGAATTAAATTCAGTGCATTATCTGAGTTACCCATGTAATCGGACTGTCCTCTAGCATTTCTAGCCATCTGCCTCTGGTTTTGCATTTCAATATTAAATTCTTTCAAATCAATCTTTATACCTACATCTTCGAGTATTTCTTCAGTAAGCTCATATGGGAATCCATAAGTATCATATAATTTAAAAGCCTTGTCTCCACCTAATATTTTATCATTATTAGCTGTAAGTTCTTGTATATAACCTTTTAATATATCCATACCAGAACCAATAGTTTCAAGAAACCTTTTCTCTTCAATCTTTACAACTTTCTTAATATAAGATGCTTTCTCACTAAGTTCTGGGTACGCTACGCAAGAATTTTTTATAACCATATCACAAAGTTCATACAAAAAAGTATTCTTAATACCAAGTAGTCTACCATGCCTTGCTGCGCGCCTTATTAATCTTCTTAATACATAACCTCTACCCTCGTTAGATGGAAGTATCCCATCACTTATCATGAAAGTTGCGCTCCTAACATGATCGGTTATAATCTTTAACGATACATCACTTGTAGTATTTTCTCCACATTTAGTATCAGTAACCCTTGATACTTCCTTTAAAATGTTTTTTATAGTATCCACTTCAAATATGCTATCCAAACCTTGCATAATAGCAGATATTCTCTCAAGTCCCATTCCTGTATCTATATTAGGATTCTTTAATTTATTATAATTACCTTTTTCATCTTTATCAAATTGAGTAAATACTAAATTCCAAAATTCTATTATTCTATCTTCATTTCCTGCATTAATAAATTCTTCACTAGTCTTTATGCTACCTAATTTTACATTCCTATCAAAATGTATTTCTGAGCTAGGTCCACAAGGTCCTTGACCTATTTCCCAAAAATTCTCTTCTTTTCCTAATTTGAAAATATGTAATGGATCAATATCAGTATTTTCATTCCATACATTAAACGCCTCATCATCCTCTAAATATACAGTTACATATAACATTTCTTTTGGTATATTTAAAACCTCAGTAACATATTCCCAAGCCCATGGAATAATTTCCTTTTTAAAATAATCACCAAAAGAAAAATTACCTAACATTTCAAAGAAAGTACCATGCCTTGATGTCTTACCTACATTCTCAATATCTCCTGTTCTAATACACTTTTGACAATCAGTTACCCGAACACTAGGTGGCGTTTGAATTCCGGTAAAATATGGTTTAAGTGGTTGCATACCAGCATTTACAAGTAATAAACTATTATCATTCTTAGGTACTAGAGGGAAACTCTCCAGTCTAAGATGTTTTTTGCCTTCAAAAAATGTCAGAAAGGATTCTCTAATTTCATTCAGTCCTAAATTTTCCATAATATCTCCTCCGTTTATTTAAAATTAATAAATTTTATAATATAAAAAAAACCTTAACTCCCCTAAAACAAGGGACGAAAGGTTTCCGCGTTACCACCCTAATTATATCGCTATATAATTAATAAAATTAAATATATAACAATACCTCTCAATAAAACCAGGTTCAGAGATAGCTTCAATATACCCAATCAAGAAGTTTTCACCATCCACTCCCTCTCTAAATGACTCCATATATTTACTAACTCTCATCATTACCTAATACTAACTTTACTATTAATTATAACATATTTTAATTAAACACTCATTATATAAATTATAAGTAATAATCTATTTCTTGTCAATATTTAAGAATTGATTGCCATATCTAAAATAAATAATAATTTAAGTCCTCATATATAACTTTAATTATTACGCCTAATGGTACTGCGAGAATCATACCTAATATTCCTCCAACTGATCCACCTATCATTAATAATAATATTACCGTTAATGGATGCATGCTTATACTTTCTCCAATTATTTTTGGGGATAATAAACTTCCTTCAATTTGTTGAAGTACAAATAACCATATAGCGGTATATAACGCTGTTTTAGGAGATACTAGTAGTGCAATTAATATTATTGGAATTATACCCAATACAGGACCAAAATAAGGAATTATGTTGAAAATTCCGTTTATTAAAGATAATATTAAAGGAAAATCAACTTTCATAAAAATTAGTATTAAAAAAGTAGCAATAGTTATAATTCCACATAAAATAATCTGGCTTATAATATATCTTCCTAATACCTTATCAATATCATCAATAATTTTTTTTATTATAGTTCTGCTCTCGGGAGGAAAAATTATTAATGTTTTATTTATCATATTTTCACTATCACATAAAAAGTAATATATTATTAAAGGCGAAACCATGTAAGTTATTATATTCTCGCCAAGTCCCATGATAAAATTAAGTAACTTATTGAATATTAAAATTATTTGTGTATTAGATTTATAATATATAGTATTTATAATACTATTCATTATTTTATTCGTGTTTAACACCTTTATTTTTGTTTTCGCATTTGTTAAGTAACTACCAAAATCCTTTATTACTTTATTTATAGATAAACTTTCTCTAAATATTGATGGTATTACAACTATAAATGTTAGTACTATTAAAACTAATAACCCAACTACTATTAAAGCAGAAGCCGCTCTTTTATTCACTCCTCTTCCAATTAAAAACAAATATAACGGTTTTAAACTATACGCTATTATAAACGATATAAATATTAAATTTATTAGTTGTTTAACGATTGGAATTCTTATAGCTATAGCTATTATTACTACTAATGTCACAATACCTACAACACATATAACTAGCTTCTTTTTATTATTTTTTTTCATCTGATTTCTCCTGTATAAAAAAGTTATGAGGCATACTTTTAAAACAATATTTATCATGATTTGGAATATAAAGAATATTTTCTTCGCCAAGTATTAATTGATTTATTAGAAAAATTCTTTTTCCACGAAGTAAATTTGTGATAAATCCAGAAGACACTATCACACCCTTTATTACAAAATCATTTCCTGTAAAGGTAATATCCTCAACCATACCCAATATATTTCTATATATATCTATTACATCCATACTAATAAAACTATGTAAATATAGCTGTGTACTTTTCACTACCTTTTTAACCACCATGTCTTTATTAAAAAAAATAATATCTTCCGTTAGTACACTCAGATTTTTCTGAAAAAAATTATATGGAGAAATTAAAAAACCAATTACTTTACCTTTATTAAAATCTATTAATAAATCTTTAATAAACCCAATTTTTTTACCATCCACACTCACAACATTCATAAACATAAAATCTTTACTTTTAAACATATTGTCTCCTACACCAAAAGAATTTAAATATTTTTTATTGTACTTATGTTTTCCAATTAGCATAAATAATATTACATAAAATAAATATAAATTATCATTAACACTATTGCGTATATATCTTTTAAATAGTATAGTTATTTAGTAATTTTGATATTATAATATTTTTTTGATTTGTTTGATTTTTAAGAAAAGAGGTTAAAACTAATAATGAAAAAATCAATTATAAGCATATTATTAATTTTCGGGTTAATTCTATCTGGCTGTAGTAATTCTAACCATAGTCCTATACCCAAGGTCAAAAACAACTCTGAAATTCATACTTTAAAGGTAAAGCCTATTGATTTAGTACAGAAACAGATTGATTCTATGAGTTTGGATGAAAAAATCGGTCAATTGGTAATTATTGGATTAGATGGTTATACGATAAACAATAATACGATTAATTTAATTAAAGCTCGTAAAGTTTCCGGTGTTATTTTATTTAGTAAAAATGTAGAAAATTCCAATCAATTAGTTAAGTTAATTAATTCTATTAAAACTAATAATCAACTAAATAGAACGCCTATGTTCGTGTCAGTTGATGAAGAAGGTGGAAGGGTATCAAGAATGCCATATGAACTAAAAAAGCTTCCCTCAAATCAAACAATAGGTAATAAAAATGATTCTACCTTGAGTTTTAACACTGGAAAAATAATTGGTGAAGAACTTAAGACTTATGGATTTAATATGGATTTTGCTCCAGTACTAGATATAAATAGTAACCCAGATAACCCTATAATAGGTGATAGATCCTTTGGTAATAATTCTAGTATAGTAAGCAAGCTAGGTATTGCAACCATGAAAGGTATAATTAATAAAAATATAATTCCTGTTGTAAAACATTTTCCAGGGCATGGTGATACCTCCGTTGATTCTCATGTAGGCCTTCCAGTAGTAAATAAAAATTTAAAAACGCTTAATAATTTTGAACTATTACCTTTTAAGTCAGCTATAAATAACAATGTCGATGCTATTATGGTTGCACATATTTTACTTAACAAAATAGACTCCAAATATCCTGCTAGCATGTCAAAACCTGTTATAACTGATATACTAAGAAAAAAATTAAACTTCAACGGAGTAGTTATTACTGATGATATGACCATGGCGGCAATAATAAAATATAATGACATTGGAATTGCTGCCATTAGATCTATTAATGCTGGCAGTGATATTATTTTAGTATGCCATGAATATAATAATGAACTAAAAGTAATTAATTCACTAAAGACTGCCGTCCAAAGTAAAAGAATATCAGAAAAAAGGCTTAATGAGAGTGTGTACCGTATACTGAAACTCAAAGAAAAGTATAAACTCAATAATGACACGTTAAACACAATAAATACCAACAAAATTAATGAAATTAATAATAAAATAAAATCATTCTCAAATTATTAAATAAAAATGGGACTACATTGATTCATCCTCAATGTAGTCCCATTTTTATTTAAACTTATGCTACCAAAGCTTAAGATTTTGTGATTCTCTATAATTATTTATTGCATTATGTATAGTTTGCTCTGCAAGTACAGAGCAATGCACTTTCACAACTGGTAGACCCTCTAAAGCCTCAATAACTGACTTGTTGGTTAGTTTCCAAGCTTCTTCTAGTGTTTTACCTTTTATAAGTTCTGTCGCTATGCTTGACGACGCTATGGCAGAACCACAACCAAACGCTTTAAATTTAACACTATCTATTATATTGTCCTCCACCTTAATATAAATTTTCATTATATCCCCACAATTAGGGTCACCAGCTTCTCCAATACCATTAGCATCACCTAAAACGCCCATATTCCTTGGACTATAAAAATGCTCCATAACCTTATCGCTGTATTCCATAATTTCACTCCTTTTCTTCGCAAAAATGTTTATAATTTTATGCGAAAAGTTACTTTATAATATTACCTATTATTTATTCTAAATAACAGAGGGATACCTAGTTTCTTAACTAGACATCCCTCTGCTATAACCACTAACTAAAGTAGCTTCATTTACAAATCTTTATATGATTTTCTCTATTATTCCTCCGCCAACTACTAAGTTTTCTAAATAGAAAACTACTGATTGACCTTTGGTTATAGCTCTTTGTTTCTCTTCAAAAACAACCTTTACTCTATTATTTTCAATAGGAATTAAAGTAGCCGGTTGTGGAATTGCGGAATATCTAATTTTAGCAGTAATTTTTAAATTTGAAGTTAATGTATCAAAGAGAATAAAATTCAAATCCTTAGCTATGAGTCCAATTTTAAAAATGTCCTCTTCATCGCCTACTATTACTTGATTAGTTAAAGGATTAATATCATTAACAAAGACAGGTTTTCCAAGAGCAATTCCTAATCCTTTTCTCTGCCCAATAGTGTAGTAAACTATCCCTTTGTGTGTTCCCAAAACTTTTCCTTGCTTATCAACAAAGTTTCCTTGTTTTATCTCTCGACCACTATATTTTTTAATATAATTCCCGTGGTCATTATCAGGTATAAAACAAATTTCTTGACTGTCTCTTTTTTTAAAAACTTCAAGCCCAATTCTCTCTGCAATTTTTCGTATTTCTGGTTTTGTATATTCACCACAAGGCATTAGAGTATGTCTTAATTGTTCTTGAGTTAAACTATATAAAGCATAAGTTTGATCTTTTTTATTATCTTCTGAATTTTCAAGCACATACCTCTCACCTTGTTTTTCAATCTTAGCATAGTGACCTGTAGCTATATAATCAGCACCAAGAGCCCTTGCTTTTCTTAAAAACTCATCAAATTTAATAGTCCTATTGCATACAATACATGGATTTGGCGTTCTGCCCTCCATGTACTCATCAACAAAGTTATCAATAACATTTTTTTTAAAAGCATCTTTAAAGTTCATAACATAAAATGGTATATCTAATACATCTGCAACACGTCTTGCATCATTTGCAGCTGAAATAGAACAACATCCACCTTCATTTTCCTCATAATCAGGATTATCTGGTGAGAGTTTCATCATAATGCCTATAACCTCATAACCTTGCTTTTGCAAAAGATATGCAGCTACAGAACTATCTACCCCACCGCTCATTCCAATAACTACTCTTTTCTTCATCCAGTACCACCTATTCTTCTGTTATTTCACCATGACCATCGTGTCCTTTGTAATCAAATTCTTTTAGTCCTGCTTTTTTTCTATAATCATTTATTGCCATGTGAATTGCTTCTTCAGCAAGTACTGAGCAATGCATCTTTATTGCTGGAAGACCATCTAATGCTTCAGCTACAGCAATATTTGTTAATTTCCATGCATCATCTACTGATTTACCTTTAATAAGTTCTGTTGCCATACTTGATGATGCTATAGCCGATCCACAACCAAAAGTTTTAAATTTTGCATCAGTTACTATATTATTTTCAACTTTTAAATAAACTTTCATTATATCTCCACACTTAGCGTTACCAACTTCACCAACACCACTAGCATTTTCAATTTCTCCTACATTTCTTGGATTAGTAAAATGGTCCATAACTTTAGCACTGTAATCCATATTATTTTTCCCCCTTCTTTAAGAAGTCATCATATAGTGGTGACATATCTCTTAATCTTTTTATAACCTTTGGAACTGTTTCTAATACAAAATCTACTTCTTCCTCAGTGGTAGCATCACCTAATGTTAATCTTAGTGACCCATGAGCTATCTCATGAATAAGACCAATGGCAAGTAACACATGAGATGGATCTAGAGAACCTGATGTACATGCGCTTCCACTTGATGCTGCAATACCCTTTGCATCTAGCATTAATAATATAGATTCACCTTCAACAAACCTAAAACTAATATTAGAGTTTCCTGGAAGTCTTTTTTCTCCTAATGGTCCATTAAGTCTTGTGTAAGGTACTTTTAATAATCCATTCATAAGTTTATCTCTTAAAATAACTAGTTTTTTATTATTTTCTTCCATATTTGCAACTGCTAGCTCAAGAGCTTTACCAATTCCAACTACACTAGCTACATTTTCAGTACCAGCTCTTTTACCTCTTTCTTGACCACCACCATGTATTAAATTTTCTATTTTAATACCTTTTCGTATATATAAAGCTCCTATACCTTTTGGTCCATAGAATTTATGACCAGCCATTGATAATAAATCTATATTCATTTCTTTTACATCAACGGGTATATGCCCTACAGCCTGAACAGCATCTGTATGGAAAAGTATTTTTTTGCTTCTACATAATGCTCCTATTTCTTTTATAGGTTCAATTGTTCCAATCTCATTATTAGCAAACATTACTGATACTAAAATGGTTTTATCTGTAATTGCATTTTCTAAATCTTTAATATTAATAAATCCATATTCATCTACAGGTAAATATGTAATATCAAATCCATTTTTCGCTAAATATTCACAAGTATGAAGTACTGCATGATGTTCAATAGCTGTAGTTATAATATGATTTCCCTTTTTCTTATAAGCAGAAGCTATACCCTTTATAGCCCAATTATCTGCTTCTGAACCACCACTTGTAAAATATATTTCACTTGATTCAGCATTTATTGCCTTTGCTACCTTATCACGTCCAATATCTATTGCCTTTTTAGTTTCTCTTGCTAATGTATATATAGAAGAAGGATTACCAAAGTATGTTGTAAAATACGGAAGCATTTCTTCCATTACTTCTGGTTTAACATATGTTGTTGCAGCATGATCCATGTAAATTGATTTATTCATTATCTTTCACTCCTTTAATTAATGTCATTTCATTATAGTCTGATACAATATCTTTTAAATTTATTGAAGTAGTAACACTATCTATACTATTTTTTATTTTCTTCCATAATGGCCTTGTAGCACAGCAGTCAATATTGGTACACTCTTCATCATGTAGACAAGTTGAAATTTCTATTGGTCCCTCGAGTACATTTATAATCTCATAAATAGTTATTTCTTCAGGAGCTCTATTTAGTAAATATCCACCTTGAGATCCCCTTACACTTTTAATAAGCTTAGCCTTTCGAAGTGATGAAAATAATTGTTCTAAATAATATTCAGATATACTTTGTCTTTCAGATATACTTTTTATAGATACAGGTTGTTCTCCATAATTTATCGCTAAATCTACCATGGCTTTAACCCCATATCTTCCCTTCGTAGATAATTTCATTTAATCACTCCTTTTTATCATTACCTGCTCAGCTATTCATTAACACCTTAGTTGTCATTCATCATCACCTAAGGTGTATTTATCATCGCAGGTGGTGAAGTATTAATGATTTCATAGGGAAACTTAGACTCCTAAAGTTTTCACTCCACATAATTAAATAATCATTACTTATATGATAGAATCTTTCCTTACAAGGTATCATTAAAGTAGAGTGTTTTACTACACTTTCTAAATTCATAATATCAAATCCTAGTAATCTTGTCAACTATAATTTTATTAAATTTCTTTTATTATATCTATCCATACCCCATATTACCTTGTTATTCGTTAATAATCATATTTTATATCCACAATGCTCCATATTATATATTCATTTAAATCTTAAAGCTACATAAAAACTAAATTTATATTCATCCTTGAAGTATTCAATTATATATAGTATAATTTAACAAGCACTTTAG
>NZ_CALEVF010000078.1 GCF_937920395.1 uncultured Clostridium sp.
ATAGGACCGTTGTCGATACATTTTCCAACTCGTGACATGCTTTGTGTCATTCCTGCAGCATCCAGTTTTTCCTTAAATTCATTGGAGGTATATTGGTAACCTCGATCACTATGAATCATTGGGCTTGCGCCAGGAGAAGCATTTAGGACTATATCTAAATTTTTAAACACAAGGCGGTTATTGTTAGAATGCCCAAATACATACCCTACAATAGAGTTGTCGTATAGATCCAATATGGCACTTAGATACGCTTTACTAGAATTACCGTACTTGAATTCAGTAACATCTGTAAGCCACTTTTGATTTAATTTATCAGCGGTGAATTTTCGATTCAAAATGTTCTCTGAGACTTGTTGTGGATTAGATTTGACGTAACGTTTCTTTTTTCTACGGATAACGGATTGTAACCCTGAGAGCCTCATAAGTCGGTAAATACGTTTATAGTTATAATTCTTCTTTAACTTACTATTCAAGTTCAGGGTTATTCTTCTATAACCGTAAATTCCATTTGCTTTATTATAAATATTAATAATTTCTTTCATTAATATCTTATTTTCAGACTCTAGAACAGATTCTTCATGCGTTAGCCACTTATAATATGAAGACCGTGGAATCATCGCTAATTTACATAACAAAGAGACAGAAAATTTTTCTTTTTCATGAAGTTGTGAAATTATAATATACTTGTCCAATTGCCTTGTACGCCTTAAGTACGCCTCCTTTCGAGTTCCTCCAATTTTTTTAAGAATGCATTTTCCGCCCTTAATCTCTCATTTTCTACTTTCAATTTCTTCACTGAGAGTTTCGCTTTATCTTCAAGAGTTAATTCATCTTCAGGTTTTTTTTCTGCCTCGCCTATCCTTCAATGCATTTTCACTACCGGCTTCATATTTCTTAACCCACTGGTATACTTGCTCGTAGGATACGTTATAGTTATCAGCAGTTTGCTTATAGTCGTTATTTTGAGCAATACAGTAATGTAGAATTTCAATTCGTTCTTTCAAAGAAGTAACTCTTCCATTTGTCATAGACTGGCTCATTCCCTTCGGTGTTGCCTTTATTTCTCTATGACCATTATACTTGTTTGCCCATCCTTGCAGTACCGATATATTCGATATTTTATATTTAATTACAACTTCTCTCTGTGAAAATTCTCCTGATAAATAGTCTTTTACAGCCAATTCTTTTAGTTCCTTTGAATATCTTTTGAATGATTCACATTCTTTTAATCTATCTATACCATATTTATTATAGTTGTATTTTTAATTATATAAAGTTACTCTATTGATTTTATACTTTCTAGCAATCTCCTTCATTGTTCCAATTCCATTATCATATTCATTTAAAATTTTATACTTTTCTTCTGCTGTATATTTACTTCTTTTATTCATAAAAATGCTCCCCTTTCTAGTAACAGATTTTTATTATTTAATCTGTCTACTTGACAGGGAGCATATCATACCAATTGTGTTACATTCACTTTGGGGCTATTGCCTATTATTTGAAAAGCCTACCAAAAGGCATTTTTATTTCTAATATATGAAAAGCCTATTACAACTCCAGAAATTTTACTCTTATGTATTACATCTTTACTACTGTTTATACAATTATAGAATAATTTATGTATAATTATATATATATTGCTAATAATAAAAATGGTGATATAAATGAATGAAGATAAAAATAAAAATAAAAATATAAATTTATATAATAATTATGAAAAAAATTTTTCTGTAATTGATGAGATATTAAAAGATTGTCCTGATATTATAAGGCGAAAAGTTATTTTGAATTCTGGAAAAAAAGGTTGTTTCTTTTTTGTTCAAGGTTTATGTGATCTTGACCTTTTTCAAAGAGATTTTATGACTCCTTTACTTAAGTTAGAAAAGTTAGATTCTGATGATATTAAAGATATTCCATATAAAATTCCTGTTGCAGGGATAACCTTCCCCTTAGTAATTGACAGCTTAATAAGCGATATATTAGCTGGAAGTGCAGTTTTTATATGCGACGGATTAACTGTCGGGATTTCATGTACACTAAAAAAATATGAAAAAAGAAGTATTCAAGAGCCTGAAGGCGAAAAAAGTATAAGAGGAGATCATGATGGCTTTATTGAAGACATGGCAACAAATATTTCGACTATCAGAAGAAAAGTAAAAACTTCCAATCTTAAATTTAAGAATTTTACTGTTGGATCTGCCTCACACCAAACAGTTTCTGTAGCGTACCTTGAAAATATTGCGAATCCTAATTTACTAAAAATTATTAGTGATAAAATCAGTAATTTAAATAGTGACGGCTTTATAGCAATTGGGTATTTAGAACAAATTATTACTGACCATCCAAATTCTATTTTTCCTCAATACCTTGCAACAGAAAGACCGGATAAAGCAATAGCTGGATTATTAGAGGGCAAATTTATAATAATGCTTCAAGAAACATCCTTTGTATTAATAGCTCCTGTAACTTTTCATGCATTTACTCAAGCACCTGAAGATTATTCAACCCACTGGATAGGTGCAACTTACTTACGTTTGCTACGGACAATAGCAACATTAATTGCTATATTTCTGCCAGGCATATATATTGCGGTACTTAGCTATCATTACTACATGATACCTCTCGCATTACTAGTACCACTTGCTCAGTCTAGATCAAGGGTGCCTTTCCCTCCTGTTGTTGAAGCGTTTTTGATAGAATTTTTAATAGAAACAATCAGAGAAGCCTCAATTAGACTTCCATCTTTTATAACTGCGTCTGTAAGTATTGTTGGCGGACTCGTAATAGGTCAAACAGCTATTCAGGCGGGGATTGCAAGTGATCTTATGGTAATAATAATTGCGGCTTCGGCCATTGCAGGATTTACTATGCCTACTTATGATTTGGGAATTAGCATTAGAATTGTTAAATACATTGTTATGGTAGCTTCATCAATGTTTGGCATTGTTGGTGTAGTAATTCCAATGGTAGGCTTGCTCGCTCATTTATTAGTATTAGATT
>NZ_CALEVF010000079.1 GCF_937920395.1 uncultured Clostridium sp.
GCTAACTGCTCAGCAAGTCTTAATTCAGATTTACCCTTATTATCAGCAACTTCTATATCAATACTTGACTGTGTAAGCGCTGATTGAGCCATTGCTTTTGCCTCTGCCTCATTTAATTCTCTTTGCTTTTCAGCAGATTTTTGCTTAGCTTCATTTGTCTTAATTTCTTCCATAGCTACTTGTCTATCTCTTAACTGTGCAAGAATTTTTTCAATTCTTGTATCACTAACAGATGCAGCTGGTGTTCCAATTAATACCTCTTGTAGCTCTAAATCATATAGTTTAAACTTAGTCTTCATTTCATCTGCTGCCTGTTGTTGAATCTGACTTCTATCTTGAACTAGTTCAATAAGCGTTTTTGTTTGTCCGATATTCTTAAAGTAACCAGCTACCATTGGATCAAGAGATTGTTCTATAAGCATTTTAATATCCCCAAACCTTTGTATAACTGATGACGCTTTTCTATAATCAATGTTAAACACTACTGTTAGCGGTAAATTAGGTTCAAAAGCATCCTTAGTTATCAAACTGATTTCTTTTAAATTGTCATCCAACTTGTGCACTCCAGACTGCCCACTAATCCACTTGAGTATTACATTAGTAGTAGGCACTGGAACAACTTTACCAGCATAAGTATTAAATGCATACTTTCCTGGCATCATAGAATCTCTCCAGATACCTTTTTTCCCCTGCTCTACTAGTTCTCCATGAGAGTACCCAGTTCCTGAAACATCTTCACCTTTATCACCAAAATAACTTACCACAACCCCTACATAACCAATATCTATTATGCTTTTAGGTACTATATCAACAGTTGCAAACATTCTATTAATGAAATAAACTCCATCCGTAAGAACTTGCATCTGCTTACCCTTTCTACCATCTGCCGCTAAAAATTTCTCTGGTTCTTGAAAATTGTTATGATAAAATTCATTATCTATACCATCGCCAACAATAGGTGCTATAATTGCTCCATTGTCAGGTGTTGGCCCCTCATTAATAGTTACAATACCTATAGTATCACGGCTAATTGACTTGTTACCTATTTTTTTATATACAGCGTCAATTTCACTACCATCATCCTGTTGATTATATTGCTCCGAAACTTTTGAACTTGATATAACTACAGGGTTAAATCCACTATCTTTAGCTAAATCACTTCTCATTGTTTCTATTTGAGCTGTTTCTTCTTTCGAAGTATATATTGAGTGTACTCTGTCTTTCGTAATTATAATAAATTGGGCTAAATTAAATGCGTAAGTACCCTCACGAAGGATTTGCCTTTGCGGTCCCTTTTGCCCACCATTATTTAAAAATGCTACAACGTCTTGAAATGACTTACTTTGTGGCACAACCTTACCTAAAGTTTGTCCCTCTCCTAAACCTTCTCCAGACCTTGAAAACACATAAGCTATTTGACCTTGTGGTATAGTTACGAGTCTTACCTTTTTAACCTTGTATTTAAAAGGTGTTTTGAAATGAACACCAGCCCTTAATACTTCTGGTTGGTAACCTGCTTCTCCTTTAAGCGCTATAAGACCATCAGCCGGCACTGACCCACCTGAGCTCCACCATTTTTCAACAATACCTACTTCATCTGACCCTATGCTTGTAGCTCCTATGCCATAAATAATTAAAATTAGTACGACAACTACTATACCTGCTATAATTAATAATGTGTACGGAATCATAATTTTCCCCCTTTATCATTTACATATTATATTTTATTATATAAATGATATTAACATACTATTGTACTATATGTTGACATTTTTAAAATAGTATTCAAAAAACATCAACATTCTATATTCTTGATACTTTTACTCACAAGAAATTGTCCTTTTCCCCTAAGGGTGGTATGCTAAATTATATGGACTAACATTTAATAATAACTCAAATGTAAATATAATCAATTTTATTAAAATAAATCATGTAAAGAAAGTAGGGTTCAAAGTGAATCGTTATAAAGCAACATTAATTTTAATTTTAGCTTCTAGCATTTATATCCTTAGCTATCCCTTTCATAAAACTTTTATAGGTGGCCTTATTTATAGTGGAAGTTGTGCTTCTATGATTGGTGGATTTGCTGATTGGTGGGGTATCAATAAATTACTAAAAAAAACTATTCCAAAGAATAAACAAAAGATTTTCGATGGTCTATCTAATATGGTAAGTGATGAATTATTATCTAAGGATACATTAATAAAATTAATTGGTAAGTATGATACTTCAAGGCTCGTTATTGAATTAGTAAAAAATAATACTGAAATGGAGTATATAAAAAATATACTTAGATTAATGATAAAAGATAATATAAAAAAAATAAACAAAGATGAGTTTTTTAAAATCGCTTCCGATTTAACTCTAAATATTTTGAAAAAGACTGATTTGCATAAATTAATAAGTTCAATTATTGAAGTTTCTTTTAAAACTGAGTATAAGGATAAAGTTTATGAATTTATCATAGATGAATTAATACTGTATTCTCAAAGGGATGATTTTAAAGATATACTTATTAATTTTATAATTGATGCACGTGCTTCATATGAAGGCGAGAGCAAACGGAAGAAATTTGTTGATAGATTTAAAGGAAATAATAATTTAGCAATTGGTATCCAAGAAAAAATCAAAGATTTCCTCGGCAATATAAAGAAACCTAATAATGAGAATAGATTATTACTTGATAAGTTTATTTCTAACAAGTTAGATGATTTTAAAAATAATAGTGATTACAGGTTAAAAATCAGGAATTGGAAACTGGAGTTTTTAAAAACCGTCAAAGTTAAAGAATATATTAATTTAATTTGTGAAAACGTAGGTAATAAAATTCTTAAAAATGAGGATTTATATAATAAACCCTTTGTTATCATAGATAATTGGATAAATAATCTATCTGATAATCTCGATACACAAAAAAGAGTTGACTTATTTTTAAAAGGTCTAATATATAAATTTATAGATGCTAAACATAAAAACGTTGGTAAAATAGTAAAAGAGAACCTTAGCAAATACTCAGATACAATGTTAATTGAACTAATAGAATCAAATGCTGGGAATGACTTACAGCTTATACGAATTAACGGCTCTCTTGTTGGTGGAATAGTTGGTATCATAATATATATTATAAAGCACAGTATAGGAGTATAAATATGATGAAAAATAAAAAAATAGCAGATTTATCAGTTGCCTTACTTATATCATTAGTTATAATAATCACTCTTGTTAAAATGAATTTTGGAAGCAATGAATATTTTGAAATGCTAAGTTTTATAATTGAAGCAGCCCTTGTTGGTGCTATCGCTGATTGGTTTGCCATAACTGCGTTATTTAAAGAACCATTTTTAGTAGGAAAAATACCTATAATAGCATCTCATACTGCTATAATTTCTAAAAACAGAATGATTATAGTAGATGCCGTAGCTAACATGGTTCAAAATGAATTGTTAAGTAAAAAGATATTGAAAAATAAAATAGACGAAATTAATATAGCTGATAGATTAATTGAATTTATTGATAAAAATGTAAGAATGAAGAGTCAATTATATGAAGAACTAATAGACTATTTTATAGAAAAACTAAGTTGTATAGATACTCTAAAATTTGCTTTATTTTTAGAAACAAATCTCAAGCAAAAAATTGAGCCCATAGAAATATCCGTTTATATTAATAAAGCTATCACATTTGGAGTAGAAAGTGAAGAATTCAAAGAATTATTTAACATAATATTAGACAATGTAATTGAATATATAAATAATAAAGAAACATTTAAAATATTAAATAAATTCTCCAATGAAATATTAAAAAAAGAAGCAAACAATCTCTTTATGAAAAAAATCATAGGTATTTTAGAATCCGTTAATGCAATAAATACTTCCGACATTTCAACATCAATTCTTAAACAAGCGAATTTACTTGTTACAAATTTAAAAAATGAAGATGATATATTAAGACTAGAAATAATTGAGCAAATAACATTATTATTTAAAAAAGCAAATAAGGATGATTATGTTAAAAGCTGCATAGATGAATGGAAGATAAACATAATTGAAGAAATTTCACTAAAGGACTATTTAAATGTAATAATTAAAAATATTTTAGAGATTATTACTAAAAAACAAGTTTATTTAAGCAATAATTATCTAAATAATTCTGATAAATCAGAAAAAAGTTTATTAGGTAAAAAAGATATTATCTCTATCGTTTCATGGATAAAAAAAGAATTACAATTTAGTTTTAACAATCTAAAAAATGATAGTACTAATAAAAAAACTATGGATGACTTTATTAAAAAATCAATATTCAAATTTATTGAATCCAAATATCAAAATGTTGGAGCTATAGTTAAACAAGTATTAAATAACATGGATGATAACACTTTAAATGATTTTATAATAAAAAAGGCCGGAAATGAACTTCATGGAATTCGTATAAACGGTTGCATTGTTGGTGCCTTATTTGGCGGATTTGTTTTCGCTCTCACTCATTTAGTTTATGATTTTATATTACCAAATATATTCAATATTAAATTTTAAAATATTTTTAAGTGATGAATTGCTCCATCACTCAAAAATATATATTTTATAATTTCCTGACGTTTTTGCATACTTTTATTACTTATTTTTTAGCTTAGTAACTAAGTTAACTTTCTACCACACATAGGACAATAATCAATCTTAATCGTTTGAAATGATATATCATCCCTCTCAGAATGAATTTCATTTTTACTATCATCAATATACCAATTATTATCCCCTGTTGTACCTAGTAGTTGTTTGCCATCCTTACAATAAGTACAACCCTTTGTATTCGTTAGCTGAATATTAAAATGTTCTTTATGATTATCCATAGTAACACTATAGCCCATAATATTTACTCCTTTTTAATTTATTTAGATTAGCCGATTGCGCAATTCTGCAATCATTGAACCGCCTAACTTTTAAGCCGTTA
>NZ_CALEVF010000080.1 GCF_937920395.1 uncultured Clostridium sp.
TCAACGATTTAAGTATAAATACAAATTGGTTCAACTTGTTATTGCAATTGGTCATTATTATTAATACAAGTAAATATAGAAATATTAATAAGTTAATTAACACATAATAAGGCTACATTCTTATTGTTTCTCTTTGAGGTGATTAATTATGGAGTGTAAAGGTACGCACAATAAGCGTTCAATTGAAAAATTTATGTTTACATATATATTTGACCATATACCTACAGTTTTATATGAAAATATGATATTTATAAGAAAACAATAATTTATAAAGAAGAATATATACTAAATGAAATGATAACGCTTCCTGTATATTTTTTTAATGATATACTATCTAATAAACAATTAATTTACTTATTATGAGAATTTTATGGATATAGTTCGATACTTGGCATTGCTAGATTAACTTTTTCTAAGTATTAACTACTCTGTTTATATTATAACTTATATAACGTAGAAATGGAGGGCCCAAATAAGTGATTCATACATTAGCAATAACAAAAGATTCAAAACTAGAAAAAGATTTGCCTTTGGAAAAACTTAATGACACCAATATAAAATGGTTTTGGGTAGATTTTGACTGCCCTACTACTAAAGAATCAGAACTACTTCATACTCATTTTCATTTCCATAAGCTTGCTATTGAAGATTGTCTTCATAATTTGCAGCGTGCAAAACTTGACTATTATGAGGGCTACAGTTTTTTTGTACTTCATTCGTTAAATGAAAAAACTTTATCACCTGAAGAAGCTGATATGTTTATGAGTGAAAAATTCATAGTTTCCTTTCATAATACTCACCTATCTGAATTTGATGAAGTGTGGGAAAAAATTAGCACCCCTGAGAGTGCCTTGAATGAAGGGTCTATTTATATAGGCTACCATATTCTTGATGAGATTGTAGATCATTATTTCCCAGCCGTTTACAATTTGGAGAATTTAATTGATGGAATTGGGGATAGTTTATCTAAGGACTCTATGGATAAAGTTTTTGAAATTCGTTCAGATTTACTTAAACTTCGAAGAATTGTAAACCAAATGAGAGACCTGATTTATAGAGTTCTGAACTCAACTCATCTCGAAGAAGTAAAAAACAACCGTGTTTATTTTGTTGATGTTTATGATCATCTTCTAAGACTTTCTGAAATGATCGAATCAAGCCAGGCAATAACTTCTGAAATAAGAGATAGTTTTGTATCGCTTAATTCTCACAAAATGAATAGCATAATGATGATTTTGACAGTTATCTCTTCAATATTTATACCACTTACATTTATTGTAGGTATATATGGCATGAATTTTGACTACATGCCAGAACTACACTTTCGCTACGGCTACTTTCTTATTATGGGTATAATATTTCTTATAAGCATCAGTATGTCCTGGTGGTTTAAACGTAGAGGTTGGTTAAATTTTAAATAGCTGTGTATTTTAAACAAATCAAAATATAAAAAAATTCAGCAATGTAAAAACTGCTGAATTTTTAATATACTACTAGTTTTATGTTATGGTTCAAAAAACATAAAAACAATTCCTATTATTGATATAATCAATAACGTATATTCATCTATAATTACTGTTTTTGGATCTAATTTCTTATTAAATATTGAAAGTAATATTAATAGAATTAATATTGCCATTAATATATATATCGATATAGGTGTCATTGACATATCTAATTCCTTCTTTCTAAAGTTATAAATATTATGCCCATACAACTCATATAAAATTTATAGTGTTTTAATTCAATATTAATCTCCTTTATTAATTTATTTATGGAATTTTATTTTGTAATTTCGATTTGTTGATTCTATTTTTGTCCATACAATATAATAAGCCTGCAAACAACAAATGTCGTGAAACTTTATTATTTCACTGAAGTTGTTGTTCATCATTAAGGTTAGTGAGTAGTTTAAAATAATTTTCTAAAGTTTTCTTATTTTTCACATGAGAAAAGACACCCTTTCGAGTGCCTTCATAATTATCAATCTCACTTACTCACATGGATATATATAATTTGCTGCGGTACGAACTTCTATTTCATCGGGGTTACTTCTATCATCATCTGGAAGTACAAACACTAATTTACGTTCAATCGTACCACATTCATTTCTACATTCACTATCTTTACATACCACTGTAATGAAGCCTCTAAAAGCAAGTATTCTGTGACAATTGTCATATATAATAACTGCAACAGCTACTTTTTTATCAAAACATACATTATTTACTCTTATTCTTATTGTTAACAATCTAGCACCATGTTTCTCCATATCCACAGGATCTGCATTAATAACACTACATAAATCACATGAGCCTTTATCGCATTTACTACACTTGTCAAATTCACCCATTTAATAAAACTTCCTTTCATATATAAATTTAGAATGAGACAATACCTACTAAAACTGATTTGGTCATTTTAAATTCTGATAGCTACATATATCACTAAAATATATTTTCAACATAAGATTTTTACGTTGATATATGTTCTACTAAATCAGATTAATATTTTGAATTGCCTATATTACAAATTTTAAATAAGGTTGATTAATGGGCTTATATAGGATGTAACTAATGTATATTCTGTACTACAATGTATTCATATGAAGTATAAATGTGAGTGAAAGTTACTATCTTTTTAGAAAAATTATAGAGCAGTATTTCTAATTTTTGTTTCATATGTATTATTTAGTAAAAAAATCTTTTGCCACTATTTTGCTGGATGGCACCATTTATGGTCATAGGAAGTAAATTTGGAAATCTACTAAATATTAAAAGCCTTAAACTTAAGGCGAATAAAGTTGCTTGTGTGAACTGCCATGTGTGTGATAAAAGCTGCCCTATGAGGATTTGCAACCTGTTAAAGAATTGAAAGAAGAGCTATCAAATGATTTACAAGAAAAGTTGAGTGATTTGAAGAATCAGGGTTACTATGAAGTAACTGCTTATAGCGTGACCATCGACTCCATTGGGGATGTATCAGAGCTAATAGGAAGTATCGCTGCAAAGACAAAACAGTTACAGCAGATGGTAAATAAGGATTTTTCTAATATTAACCTCCAAAATTCCGATTTTAAAAATAATAAGTATACATCCATTGAAAATTCTTCAGTTGAAGTTGAAAACATAGAAAAAAACTGGATTTATTTAGATTATCCAAACTTCAAAAGTATAATCAATCTAAAGCACATATCATAAAATATAATTGCTTAGTAAATATGTATTGATTATTTAGAGCATAATAAAAAAGTAGCAAACTATTAGGAGGGTTGAAATGTCATCTGATATCTATAAAAATATATTAATATTTTTTTTGCCATTTTTAGGAGTAGGATCTATGGTGTCACTTCTAATTGGAGAGCTTATTGATAAAAAAATATTTAAAATTATTTATTTAATTACTATTATGCTTTTTTGTATTATTGTATTTGGTACATTATTGATGAATAAATGAGTTTACATACACTTTTAGAAAAAATGATTATAAAAATCAAGCTTAAAATTACAAGGATTGGACATGTTTGTGTAAAATAACATCCTTAATATATTTAAAAGTTGTATTAGACTACCATAAAACAATAAAATATTTATTGTTTTATGCACAGTTGTTATATTATTTATACGTCCTTTATTGGATTTGGAGAAGGTGTTCTACAAAGAATGCCTTTTTCTTTTTGTGATGATTTAAAACAGAACATTAAACTTGGAAAGAAATCTGTTAAAGATTTAATTAATAAAATTAAATCTTTGGAGTAAAATCCATACTCATATTATCGATATATCTAAGGCTATTAAAAATAGTAAAAACCTCCCCCAATTTAAGTATTATAGACCATATTATTTTTATATGTCAGATGATAAGATTTTTGT
>NZ_CALEVF010000081.1 GCF_937920395.1 uncultured Clostridium sp.
TTTCTCACCTGCACAAAACAAATTATCAAGACCTACGACCCTCATATTATTGGTTATTGGGGCTACAGACAGATATCTTAGATATATATCCTATTCCAGATTTACCTTCAAATAACTTTCCCATCACCTTTCCTGGAGATAACGATCACAGCCCTAGTGATAAACCACTATTTGAACTGCATTTTCATGATTCACTAGAAATAAGCTATTGCTATGAAGGTGGAGGATTTTTTTTTTCAGATGGAGAACCTTACCCCTTTTGCGCAAGAGATGTATCCATTATATTTAAAAACCAATTACATATAGCGCAAAGTGATAGTTCAAATATGAATAAATGGAGCTTTATTTCCCTTGTACCAGAATTATTATTAGCAGAACTTAGTTTAGAGGAAATTAACAATATTATTACTGTATTATCTAATTCAACTAACTTTCGGAATATATTGACTTTTGTTTTATCAATTAAATTTGCTGAAGCAAATATCGCTTTTCTATACTGCGATGGAGTAAAGTTTTTAAAATTTTAAAATGCTCTAATAAATCTTTGAATACTTTCAAATCCACATTTTAATGCTGCATCAGAACAATCTTTACCTAATCCAAACATATTTTCAGCTATCTTGACTCTGTATGCCGTAAGGTAATGGTTAAAAGTCGTCCCTGTAGTTTTTTTTAAAAGTCTACAAAAGTGAGATACACTTAAATTTGAAGCTTTTGCAGCTATTTCTAAAGTAAGTCTAGTCATATATTGTTCATCTATTAGCCTAAACGTATTAAAAAGCATTTCTTTAGTTTTAATCTCATTTATATTGTTTAATTGGTTTTTTTTAGTCTTACTATACTTTCGCACTAGAGTCCCGATTAAAGAGAAAATATTTGCCTTAATAATTATGCTATATGCCTCTTGTTTGTTTTCAAATTCTTGTTTTATATTAAATACACAATCTATAATGCTCACAATATCAGCATCTTTTTCTATAATTGGCTCTGGAAATTGGATCCTATTTTCCACAAAAAGTTCTATAGAATTTTTATCTTCAATATTAAAAAATGAGGTCTCTATGAAATCAGGAGCAATATGAAATACCAATATTTCTTCTTCCGCTTCTGAATCCGCATTCGTAGAATGAATCTTCTCACTCCCTATTATTAATAAATTACCCTTAGATAAAATAAAACTTCTGTTATCAATTTGCACCCTTATACTTCCTTTAATCATATAAAGTATTTCAAGAGCTTTGTGCCAATGAAGATGGACATGTGGCTCATATTTCTTAGGGGCGTATGAAAAAATATTTATTTTTGTTTTCATATCATGTATACGAGATTCTTCACAATAAGGTTCAATAATTTATGGCCACCTTTCACAAGATAAAGTAATATTTGATGACTTTGTGATAATAAATGATAATAAAAACAGATAAAATTATATTATAATAATAGTATATAGTATGTTTGATAAAAAAACTATAATTAAAGGGGTGTCACTTATGACCTTGGTGATAATGCAGATAGACTTCAAGAATTAGCTTTAACTACAAGACTTGGAATTCGTCTAATATTTGGCATAGATGCTATACATGGTAACGCTATTTTAAATAGTGCAACAGTTTTCCCGTCGCAACTTGCTATGTCTTGCAGCTTTAATCCTTCACTTGTAGAAAAAGCTGGACAAGTAACTGCAAAAGAAGTAGCTGCGGACGGCTTACATTGGACTTTTTCTCCAGTACTTTGCGTAGGACGTGACCTGCGTTGGGGAAGTATTAATGAAACCTTTGGTGAAGATCATTATCTTATAGGCCAATTTGCTTCTTCCATAATCGAAGGGTACCAAGGGGGAAATTTATCAGACCCAGGTAGTATATTAGCTTATGCCAAGAATTATATAGCATATGGCGAAAGTACTGGTGCTAAAGATTCTTATGACTCTGAAGTTACAGTAAGAAAAGTTCGTGAAGTTTTCTTGCCACCATTTAAAAAAGCCGTTGAGGCAGGTTGCGCTAATTTTATGACAGGCTATCAATCTATAGACGGAACACCAATGACTGCTAATAAAAGAATGCTTAGAGGCATTTTTAAAGATGAACTTGGCTTTGACGGTTTTGTAGTTACAGATTGGAACAATATCGGATCCCTTGCCGATAAGCAAAAAATGTCTTCTTACATTCTTGATGCTTCTAAAAAAGCTATATAAAGTGGAAATGACATGATCATGAATACAAATGATTTTTATAATGCTGCTATTAAATTAGTTAAAAATGGAATAGTTTCTGAGGTTCTTATTGATGAAGCAATTAAACGAATCCTTAATGTTAAATTTAAATTGGGCCTCTTTGATGCTAAAAAAAGACGTGGTTATATTTCAACAGATGTTATTGCTTGAAAAGAACATCAAGAAATAAATCTTGAGTTAACAAGAGAATCCATAATATTATTAGAAAATAAAAATAATACATTACCCCTTAAAAATGTTAGGAAAATTGCTGTAGTAGGTCCCAATGCAGATAGTATACAGGCTCAGTTCGAAGATTGGACATTCTTTACCCATCCTGATCCTAAACCAGATACTATACCTAATTTTGAATATTACACAATGTTAAGGGGAATACGAGAACTTGCTGAATCTAAACATATTGAAGTTAGCTATCACAAAGGAGGTGATATTACGAATAAAGAAAATATAGATGTAGAAGGTGCTATTAAAGCCTGCGAGAATGCAGATGTAATCATAGCTGTTGTAGGCAATTGTCTTGAAATGAATGGTGAATTTAAAGATAGAGCTACTCTTGATATGCCAGGATCTCAGCTTAGACTTGTTGAGGAATTAAAAAAATTAAACAAGCCTTTAACAGTTGTATTAGTTAATGGAAAACCCCTCTCTATTCCATGGATAGCCCAGAATGCTGATGCAGTTATAGAGACATTTAATTCAGGAACGCTAGGAGGAAAGGCACTGGCAGATATTCTATTTGGGAAATTTAATCCTTGTGGAAAGCTAAGCATATCCTTCCCATATCATAGTGGACAAACACCTGTATATTATAATTATCTGCCAGGTTGTCACAGCCCTAAATACGCAGATTTAAATACGTCTGAAACTTTATATAGCTTTGGTTATGGACTATCTTATGCTAGTTTCAAATATTCTAACCTAAAGCTTTCTAAAACAAGTTGTTCCTCAGCAGACACTCTAACCGTAAGCGTAGATATCACTAATATAGGGAAATATGATGGCACTGAAATTGTGCAATTATATGTTATAAGCTCTGTTATGACTCCAGTTAAAGAATTAAAGGGCTTTAAAAAAATTCAGATAAATGCTGGAAACACAAAAAACGTAAGTATTACTTTATCTGTATCCGATTTTTCTATTGTAGATGCTTATGAGCAGTATGTTGTAGAACCTGGAAAATTTGAAATTATGGTTGGTCCAGATTCTAGAAATGCAAGTCTACTCAAAGATGTACTTACAGTAATATAACCTTTTCAATATAGGTTATACATCAATTAGAAGCAGTTTTTATATTTTATATAAAAACTGCTTCTAATATTATTCTAAGTTTTTTATAGACCTATTTTAGAAATTCGTAACGTCTGTATACTGATGGATTACAACCTTTATATTTCTTAAATGTCTTATTAAAATATGAAGGACTTGAAAAACCAACGTCACTGGATATGTCTGTGATAGTCTTATTTGAAAAGGTAAGAAGTTTTTCAGCCTCTACTATTCGTATAAAATTCAAATATTCTATAAATGTTCTGTTTGTAGCTCTTTTAAAAAGTCTGCAAAAATAAAAGTGATCAAATCCACATAACTCACATAATTCTTTAAGAGTAATATTCTCCGTATAATTATCTTCTATATACTTAGGAGCTAACCTCAACCTTTCTAAAACTTTATCTTCAAAATCTATTTTTGGTTTTTTTAAGATTTCATATCTGTATAAACAACCTAATATCATATATATATAAGATTTAAGATAAAATTCAAAACCATTGTTACTATTTATAAATTCATCTTTAATTTTTTCCATGACAATGGTAATCTCTAAATAGGCTGCATCACTTGAATTAAATATAAAATGAGTTTTTGAGCTTTCTGTTAAAAAAGCTGAAAGATATTTATAACTGTTTAAAGACTTATTTTTAAATAAATTTTTAGAATCAAATTGTATTATAAGTATGTCTGTATCTTGTTCTAAAACTTTAGTAGAATGAGGAATTCTAGAGTTTATAAAAACAATTTCTCCAGCACCCAAATCAAATGTTTGATTATCTAAGGAGTATGATAATTTGCCTTTAATAATTTTTAATAGCTCTAGCTGTTCATGAAAATGCGAATTCGAACTTAAATCAACTTCTTTATTTGAGACTATTTTCACATTAATAGGAATATCTGCTATTGGCATTTTAATTAATTCATTTTGCATATTTTACCCTCCTAAAGTCAATATAGTACAATAATTAGCCAATATTAATGTTTTTATTATATCTAATTTGCAATATAATTATATTATAAAGTATTTGGCATATAAACTGCTAGGAGGAAAACGTATAATGAAGGATGCAACTAAGATATTTAAAAGATATGAAAATAATCCAATTCTACATGTTAAAGACTATGAAGGTGTAGCAAAAATTTATAATCCGTCACCAATTATTTGTGGTGATGAAACAATATTATTAGTATCTGTAGTTGAACACGCTGCAACAAAAGGTTATGGACGAGATGTTGGACAAACTCGTGTTGCAAGAAGTAAAGATGGAGTAAATTTTGTTTTAGAGGAAAAACAAAGGATTTCAAAACATATGAAAGAATTGAAATAATTACAGCACCTAGAAATAGAGGAGCTAGCTTATTTTCAGAAAAAATAGGTGGTAAATATTATAAACTTGACAGACCAGGCGGTGGTGATGGTTCAACTGGGGATATATGGATTTCGGCTAGTGAAGATTTTATTCACTGGGGAGAATTTAAACCAGTGCTTGCCGCTGGGTATCGTTTTTGGAATGTTGAAAAAATAGGACCTACACCACCAATTAAAACAGATAAGGGATGGATTGTAATTATTCATGGAGTATTCTCACCTGCAGGAGGAACTTACTACTATTTAGGAGCAATTCTTTTAGATCTAGATGAGCCATGGAAAGTTATAGGCAAAACAAATAGTTATATATTGGCACCTGAAATGGATTATGAAAAGCACGGTAATTGTGATAACACAGTATTTGCATGTGGTGCTATTGCTGACTATGATAAAGATCAAATAAGACTATATTATGGAGCTTGTGACAATTACATTTGTTTAGCTACAGGATGCCTTAGTGAACTAGTCGATGCATGTATAAAAGAAATATAACAAAAGTAGATGATTGGGATATCCTTAATATCCAAGAGGACATGTAATTCCTATATGTACACGAAGGAACTGACTTTGTACCTATTGATCAAAAGATATATAAAATGCTACCCAAAACTCTGGTATATTTTATATACCTACTTCTATACTAGTTTTGATTGTTTTTGTGATGTTCAATTATTAACCAAAATATAAATTTAAATATATGGTTTAACTTGAGCTAGAATTTCTTATCTTATTAAATACATTATAACTTCTTTGCGCACACTCAGAAATAGCTATTGGGTGGAAACCTGGTATCGCTGAATATAAGGTGTCATTTAATGGTTTACTCCATTTTTTAGGGATATTTTTTTCTCCTACAAGAGCACCCATAATAGATTCAACTGTGGCCTTCTTTAAATTATGATACAGTCTATAGTTATTCGGAATTTCACTTAATCCTATTTCAATAAGCTTATCTATATCCTTCTCCACAAATGCTGCTGAAATCAATGCACTAAAGAACATAGCTCCGTAAGCATAACCATCTACTCTAATTTGAGCACCAATCCATTCTCTATATGGGTTTAGATAAGTTCTTACCCACTCTATATCTTTCTTCCAGTTTTCTGGTTTAACTTGCATATGATTCATTGTAACTGAAGCAAAATTTAAATAAGCTTGAGTTTCAGCTGTACAAACTAATTGATAAGGAAGGTTCTCATGCCAAAACTTTCCTAAATCCCAGCTATGCGCCATAGAATCTATCCTTTAACTTCTCTTTCGATTCCACAATATTAAATTTTTTTGGTCCTTCTTCTCTATTTTTTCTTATATCCTCTAACTCTATTGGCTCACAAAACGAAAAATTCTTGGATATTTCTAATTGAGTTAATTCATTATAAAATGCCATAAGTTGCTTTTCATCCTCACCTAATTCTTCAAATCTTTCATGATACCCCTCTACATTACACCCCTCTTCTTCTCTTTGCTTTATCTCTTCTTTTACCAAATTTTTTAATGACGTCCATCCAGCCATAGTAACCCTCCATTATTTTAAAGTCTAGAATCATATTATCATTTTCTTATAATTCAATTATAATATAATCATAGATGCTATTCTAATTAAAAAAGGGCAATTTATATGTGGAATCGGCCAAATAATTTATCAATAGCATCTATTAGCCCTTTTGTTGCTAAAATTGGTAACCATATGCGAGCAAGTTTTACTTTCTAATTTAATTTAAATCGGCTGTAATAAAATTAAAATTTTATTACAGCCGATTTATGTTTTTAAAAAGCCTTAAACCAAAAATTGTCTCATATAATTCCTACTTATAGTTATTGATTCTTTTATTAATTGAAGAGAATCTTCAAAAGCCTTATCCTCTACTTCTATACATGCAAATCCTCTATATCCTATGTCCGTTAAGGCTGATACATATTTACCCCAATCTATATCTCCTAGTCCTACAAGTTTTGGTGAAATGTATTGTAGCGGAGTAGCCATAATACCCACGTCATCAAGTTTATCTTTGTATTTTTTTATATCCTTGAAATGCACATGGAATATTCTATCTTTAAATTCATATATTGGTTTTATATAGTCTATTTGTTGCCATACAAAGTGAGATGGATCATAATTTAATCCAAAGTTAAGACTTGGTATTAACTTAAACATCTTTCTCCATATATCAGGAGTTGTGGCAAGATTCAATCCACCAGGCCATTCATCCTTTGTAAAAAGCATAGGACAGTTTTCAATAGCTACTCGTACATCATTTTCTTCTGCAAACTTAATTATTGGAGTCCAAACTTTCTTAAATTCAATAAGATTTTCTTCCACAGTCTTGTCTTTATCCTTACCTATAAACGTTGTAACAGTTTTAACTCCTAGTATCCCTGCTGCTTTTATTATTTTTTTAATATGCTCTATATAAAATGCGCTCTTTTTAGCATCAGGATCTAAAGGGTTAGGATAATATCCAAGTGCAGAAATCTCAACTCCTTTTGATTTTATATAGTCATTAATATATCCAGCTCTTTTTTCATCCATACTATCAACATTAATATGTGTGACACCAGCATATCTTCTTTCTGCCTTTCCAATTGGCCAACACATCATTTCAACACAAGAAAATCCATTATCAGAAGCATAATTTATTACTTCTTCAAAACTTAAATCTCCCAATATGGCACTAACGAATCCTAGTTTCATCATAACTCCCTCCTTTTTAGTATTTTATAGCAACTTTTTTACCAGTTTCCTCTGATTCATATGCTGCGCTCAATAACCTAGTTAAAGAAATTGCTTCATCAATGCCTATGTGTATTTCTTTATTTTCTGTAACTCCTTCAATCCATTGAATTAATGGACTAGGAAGTGATTGTGGTAAATTTTCTTTAGTAATCCATTTCCCATCTGTTTCTGCATTTGCATAACTAACACCATCTCTAATCATAAGCGTTCCTGTTGTTCCACTAATTTCAAGAGTTAGTGGTGTATAAACTGAAACAAAACTTGTTTCAGCTACACCAATAGCACCATTTTGAAATTCAAATACTGATACTGCATTGTCTTCAACTTGTCTATTAGTTATTTTTGTAAAAGTTGCAGTAACATTTTTCGCTTTACCTAAGAGCCACTCTAATAAATATACAGTGTGAGTACCTAAATCAATCATAGCTCCACCACCACAATTTTCCTTATTATAAAAACTCTCAGGCAACCAATTTGCAATGCTTCCATTATGAGCATTGCGTACCCTTGCATATGTTATATCACCTAATGCTCCACTTTCAACCATTTGTTTTGCAAAAATCATTTCAGAGCTAAATTTATGAACAAATGCAATTGAAAATTTTACATTATTTCTTTCAACTGCTTCTTTTATTTTTATACAATCATCTACTGTAAGTGCAAGAACTTTTTCTGTGAAAATATGTTTCTTAGCATTAGCTGCTTTAATGATTAATTCTGTATGCATAACCGTTGGGGAATTAATAACAACACCTTCGATAGAATCATCCTTCAAAAGGAGATCATAATCTTCAATAAATTTACAATTTAATTTATTTGCCCATTTAATTCCAGCTTCTTTATTTTCATCCCACACTGCTATAATTTCACATTGTGATAATTCCATAATTTGTTTGGCATAGTCTTTAGCATGCACATGCCAAGAACTTATCATTGCAATCTTCATATTATACACCCCATTTTTTATATTAAAGCCTTCTATATTTCAACATGAACCGCAGATGAAGTTTCGCTAGAAACAAATGCTGCTTCCATTACCTTTATAACACGCATTGCTTGTGCTGGTGTTATTTTAAGTGGTGCTTTTCCTTCAATAGCGTCTATTAACCCATCATATACAACTGTTAAATTATCCACAACATCCATAGGTTCAGATATTATTATTTCTTCTATAGAGTTTGCATTTCTAGGTGCCATAGTCTTAGTAGGTCCAGCTTTAGTATAAACAATTTCATCAACCCAAACACTTTCTTTATCTATGCACCTTACTATTTTTCCGCCACAATCCCAATCATCTATTTGTAGTGTTCCTTTTTTACCTAAAACATACCATCTTGGATGTGTTATATAGTTATTTGTAGATACTTCAATATGAGCTGTTAACCCACTCTCAAATGTCAATGTAAGACGAAAGTTATCTTCCACATCACTGTACTCAATGTTATACATTTTACAAAATACATTAGTAACCTTCTGATCAATCATATACAGCATTTGATCAATTAAATGTACCCCCCAATCTACCATCATGCCTCCACCAAGCCTTTTGATAGTTCTCCAGCCAGTTGGCATTCCTCTTGAGCCCTCAACTCTGGATTCTATAGCATACACATCTCCAAGCAAACCCTCTTCAACACTTCGCTTCATCAAAACGAAGTCCTTATTTGTTCTCCTATTTTGATCAATAGTAAATACTTTATTATATTTAATAGACGCTGCAATTACTTCCTCAAGTTCTATTGAAGATAAAGTTACAGGTTTTTCACTAATAACATGCTTTCCAGCTTTCATTGCCTCAATTAATAATTCTTTATGCACTTCATTAGTTGTAGCAACAAGAATTATATCAATATCAGGATCAGAGAATAACTCCTCTTTTGAGCCATATGCCTTAAGTCCTTGTTTTATTGCAAACTCACATCTTTGTGGATTTATATCGTATACTCCCTTTATATTAAGTCGTTTGTAATCCTTAAGTGATTTGAAATGATACTCTGCCATACCGCCGAAACCAATAATTCCTAAATTAAACATTTTAAAACCCCTTCTTACTTCATAATATATTCAAATGATTTTTTCATATTTTCTAAACTTGTACCAATAAATTCTTCTTGTTCATATATATAATCAGCCTTTGGTGCTAAATCTATAAGATATTTGAAATCAATTATCCCACTACCAGCATCTACATTTCTCTTTGTCTCGTTATTTTCTAATTGCTTTAAATGCACTACTGGGCAACGAGATATATTTTTTTTCATATATTTATTAACATCAAGTCCCGCATATGCAATCCAAAAAACATCTGGTTGTTGTTTTACATATCTTAAATCTGTATTGTTAAAAAGGACCTCTAATGGATACTGACCATTATCCATCTTAAATTCGTGTGCATGGTTATGATAAGCAAATATTAGGCCGGCTTTTGCACTTTGTTCTCCTATCTTATTAAATAATTCTGCATGCTCAAGTGCACTTTCTATTGTATTTATTTCTGCATGTGGACAAACTATATATTTTGCACCTAAAATATTAAGATACTCAAGTTCTGCATCTAAGTTTTCTTTAAGCCTACCTATTCCAACATGTGCTGACAAAGCGATCAGATTAAGTTCTTTTAATTTTTTATTCATATCTTTTGCTAAGATATCTTTGTAACCTGCAAATTCAACCCCTGTATACCCTATCTCAGACAACTGCTTAAGTGTTCCAAAAAAATCTTTGCTTGTATAATCTTGAACAGACCATAGCTGTGCTGATAATTTATTTAACATATTTTCATCCTCCTAATTATTAAAATATATAGCTTTTCCTGTATTTGCGGATTCATATATAGCTTCAAGAATTTTGGAAACAATATATGCTTCATACGGTTTAACAACTACCTCAGTATCGTTAATTATAGAATCAATCCAACGTTTAGCTTCAACTATTGGAGGCGTTTCAGCAACCCCGTCATAAAAAGCAACCCCACCAGCACTCAAATCAGGTTTAATTTCAATAAGCTTACCAAACTCGTCTTTATTTATGATAAGACCATTTTTAATTTGTGCCCCTGCCTTTGATCCGCAAAGAACAGTACTACCCTCTTGGATAGGTTCTATGGTATTAAGTGCCCAACTTGATTCAAGTATAACTGTAGCTCCATTTTCCATTACAATAAAACCAAAAGCAGAATCTTCTACTGTATTCTGTTTTATATCCCATGGTCCCCAAGGATTCCCACAATCTGGATTTGTTAATTTTTTATATTTTGTACCAACAACCATTTTAGGCTTGTAATTATTCATAAGCCAAAGTGTAAGATCAAGTGAATGAGTACCAATATCTATAAGAGGACCGCCACCTTGTTCTTCTTCATTTAAAAATACTCCCCATGTAGGTGTACCACGACGCCTTACTGCAATAGCCTTAGCAAAATATATTTCTCCTAAATCTCCACGATCAATAGCTTTTTTCAAATAAGTACTTTCTGCTTTATGTCTATGTTGGTATCCTATAGTTAATTTTTTACCTGTTTCCTTAGCTACATTAACCATTTCTAGTGCATCAGCTGCTGTTTTAGCCATTGGCTTTTCACACATAACATGTTTGCCTGCTCTCATAGAAGCAATTGATATTTTTGCATGTGATTTATTGGGAGTAAGAACATGAATAACATCAATAGTCTTATCTTGTAATAATTCATTGTAATCCTTATAAACCCTCGCATCAGGACAACCATATTCTTTTGCTGCTTTTTGTGCTTTTTCTAATACTAAATCACAAAATGCAACCATTTCTACATTTGATACCGCTTTCAATGATGGCATATGTTTTCCATTTGCAATACCACCGCAACCTATAATTCCTATTCTT
>NZ_CALEVF010000082.1 GCF_937920395.1 uncultured Clostridium sp.
CACGGTGGTGTGAGAGGTCGCTAAATAAACTAATTATTTAGCTCCTACTCGATTGTAAATTTATATTATAAGGTAATAGTTATTTTGTAAGCTTAATTATTATCTCTTTATGTTGTGGGTACTTATTCAAAAGAGTTGTTCTTTCAAATATTTCGAAGTCCTTAAAGTCAAATCCAGGGCATACCATACAGCCAACAAGAGAGTAACCTGTGCTATTCATAGCAGAACCAAAGAGATAATTCTTAGGCACTAGGAATTGAGGAACTTCACCATTTTCTATATTAAGACCTAGTTGATTAGTAGTAAGCTCTCCATTTGGACTTATCATGTATATTGAAAGTGGAGAACCTGCATGATAATACCACATTTCATCTGATTTTAATCTATGAAAACTTGAAATTTCTCCATCTCTTAATAAAAAATAAATAGTAGTCCAAAGTATTCTTTCACCCTCAAATTTTGTTTTTAATTCATTTGAACTAATGTTTTCACATGAATCAAAGCTACTTTTGTAAAAACCACCTTCAGGATGAGGTTGCATATTTAATGTGTCAATAAAGTATTGTGATGAGTACATAATTTATCTCCTTTATAAAATATATTTTCTATGAATTATAAGTATGTAAATATGATATAAAATAGTGTATACATTTTAACATATTATTTTATTTGAATCAATTAACAACTAATAAATCATATAAATATTTATATGAATATTTATATAAATATTCATTCATATTGGGTTTAGTGATATACTAGAAATATTAAATTTGGTTTATTATATTTAAAGAAAACTAGTTTAAACTAGTTTAGTCATAGTAAAGGTGGGGAAATATAAATGAAAGCAATAATGAAAGATATAGCTAAACTAGCGGGGGTATCTCCTGGAACAGTATCCAATGCACTTAATGACAGAAAGGGTGTTGGAAAAGACACTAAATCGAAAATTATTGAAATTGCAGAGGAACTGGGGTATTTTCGTAATTCTAAAAAAAGTGAGGATATGGTAATTAGACTAATTCTATTTAAAAAGAGTGGATATGTTCTTTCGGACACACAGTTTTTCTCAGCGCTTATAGAAGCATGTGAGAATGAATGTAGACAAAGAGGATATGAATTATTAATATCTCAAATAATCCATGGAGAACATGATAAAGAAGATATATTTAAGATGATTAATAAAAATAAAATAGATGGTATATTGCTTTTAGCAACGGAGATGGACGAGGCCGACTTTTTGAATTTTGAAAATATACATATTCCAATTGTCGTTTTAGATAGTTATTTCGAAACAAAAGATTATAATTATGTATTAATGAATAACGTTGGTGGATCTTATGGAGCAGTAAAAAATCTAATTGAAAATGGACATACAAGAATTGGATTTTTAGGAAGCTGTATAAGTACAAATAATTTTAAGTACAGGTTTCGCGGCTTTATAAAAGCCATAAAAGATTATAAATTATGTTTAAGGCAGGAGGATAAAGTCTTTGTAGAACCAACCTTGGATGGTGCATATAGATATATGAAGAGTTATTTAAGTTTGCATAAAAACAATTTACCTACAGCTTTTTTTGCATTAGATGATGTTATAGCATTAGGAGCAATTAAGGCTATGACAGAAGCAAACATTAAAATTCCACAAGAGGTGTCAATAATTGGGTTTGATGATACGCCTTTTAGTTCTTTAAGTAGCCCAAGTATGACAACTGTAAAGGTATATACAGATGTTATGGGAAAATTAGCGGTAAGGAGACTTCTACAAATAATAGATAAGGAAGATGAGATTCAATTAAAAATAGAAATTAATACAAAACTTAAGGTAAGAGATAGTGTTAGAAAAATATAAATGCTAATAAATTTAAAATAATATAAAAATATTTAGTAAAAACTACAAAATATTTATGCAAAATGTATTGCATTATATTTTGCTATATGTTAATCTCTACTTAGAGATAAAAACGTATACATATAAATAGTTATATGAAATTATCATCAATATTTATTGATAAGGAAGGTTATTTAATAGCAATAAAAGATTAATTTATAAAAAATGTTTGGGAGATGTTTATATGTTAAAAGGTATACCAGATTTGATTTCACCAGAACTTTTGAAAATACTTCATGAGATGGGACATGGTGATGACTTAGTAATTGGTGATTCTAATTATCCTGCAGCAAGTAATGCAAAAAGATTAGTGAGATGTGATGGTCATGGGGTTACAAATGTAATCGATTCAATACTTAAGCTTTTTCCTTTAGATATATATACAGAGTGCCCAGTATCATTAATGAAGGTTATTGAAGGAGATACTACTATTCCAGAGATACAAGAAGATATTAAGAAGGTTATATGTAAATATGAAAATAGAGGTAAAAATGCGATTGAATATTTAGAAAGAGAGGCATTTTATAATAGAGCTAAAAATGCATATGCTATTGTTGCTACTACTGAAAGACAACTTTATGGATGCATAATAATTAAAAAAGGTGTTATTAAATAAGAACATAAATAGTAAAATATCCTGCATCAGAATTAGAAAAATTTATAAATATATTTAGGAGGGATGGATATGTATAAAGACAAGCCTTTATTGGTTATGAATAATATATCAAAATCTTTTCCAGGAGTAAAAGCACTTCAAAACATTAATATAAAGGTTAAGTGTGGAGAGGTTTTAGCACTACTTGGTGAGAATGGGGCAGGAAAATCTACGCTAATGAATATATTAAGTGGCGTTTATAGTAAAGATTCTGGCCAGATATTTATTGATGGAACTGAAGTGGATATTCATGGAATAAAACAAGCAGAAAATTTAGGAATTTCAATTATTCACCAAGAGCTTAGTATTCTCCATAATTTATCAGTATCAGATAATATATTTTTAGGAAATGAAAAATTTAATAAAGGCACTCGAAGATTAAATAAAGCCTGGGCTAAGGAACGAAGTATAGCTTTTCTAAAGCAAATAGGTTGTAATTTAGATCCTGATACTTTAGCCAAGGACATAAGCATAGGTGATATGCAAATGATTGAAATTGTAAAATCGCTAACAAAAAATTCAAGTATCATCATTATGGATGAACCAACAACGGCGCTTACTGAAGTTGAGACTAAAAAGTTGTTTGAAGTAATAAAGAAACTAAAAGAGCAGGGAATAGCTATTATATATATATCTCATAGGTTGGATGAAATTTTTAAAATTTGCGATTCAATTACAGTTTTAAGAGATGGTAAGCATGTTGGAGATGTTAAGACTAGCGATGTTACGCAAGATGAACTTATAACAATGATGGTAGGAAGAAAACTTGAAGAACAATTTCCATATAGAGAAGTCCAAAAAACAAAGACGTTATTAAAAGTTGAAGATATTTCATTTGGAAATAGAGTTAAGAAAGTTAGCTTTGAAGTTAAGGGAGGAGAAATTTTAGGATTTGCTGGACTTATGGGTGCAGGTAGGACTGAACTAGCGAAAACTATTATAGGTTATTACAAGAAAGAGGTTGGAGAAATATATGTAGATGGCAAAAAAGTAAATATACATTCTCCCAAAGATGCAATTGACCGTGGAGTCTGTTATGTTTCAGAAGATAGAAAAAAAGAAGGTCTTATTCTAGGATTATCAGTAAGAGAAAATATGACTCTTTCTAATTTAAAAACTTATGAGAATAGATACATGAAAATAAATAGAAAAAGTGAAAAATTAGAAGTTGAAGAGTATATAAAAAAAATATCAATAAAGACACCTAGTCAAGAACAACTAATTAAGTACTTGAGTGGAGGAAATCAGCAAAAGGTAATTTTATCAAAGTGGCTTATGTTATCACCAAAGATTTTGATTATAGATGAACCTACAAAGGGAATAGATGTAGGAGCAAAAAAAGAAATTTATGATGTGCTAAATGAGTTAAAGAGTATGGGCAAAGCTATAATCTTAATTTCTTCAGATATGGCAGAGGTAATTGGAATAAGTGATAGGGTAATAGTAATGCATGAAGGAGAGATAACAGGAAAGTTAAGCAGAGGAGAACTAAGCCAAGAGAACATAATGAAGTATGCTGTAGGTATCTAGTTTTATAATCTGTAATTCTAGTATAAGTTGTAAAGGGGTGTATGAATTACTATGAAAAATAATATAAAAAAAACATCATTAAAAGCTGACTCAAATAATACAAGTGGAAAAAACATAAAAAAGTTACTTATAAAAAATAAATCACTAGTAGCATTATTGATACTTTGTATAATAATATCATTCATATCACCAACATTTTTAACTTTTTCTAATATGACTAATATTCTTACTCAAGTTTCAGTTAATGCAATAATTGCTGTAGGTATGTGTTTTGTAATTTTAACTGGAGGAATAGATTTATCAGTTGGTTCTATTCTTGCAATTTCAGGAGCTGTTGCAGCTTCATTAATTAGTAGTGGTTTAAACATTATTTTAGCTATCGTTATGACACTCGTGATTGGAGCAGTAATCGGATTTATTAACGGAGTAGTAGTAGCAAAAGGCAGAATTCAGGCTTTTATTGCAACACTTGCTACTATGACTATATTCAGAGGAGTAACTTATGTCTTTACTAATGGAAATCCAATATCTGTAGCTAATGATAATTTCTTAAATATTGGTAGCGGAGATTTATTTGGAATACCATTACCAATTATAATAATAGTTATTGTATTTATAGTTGCTTGGTATGTGCTTACTCAAACCAGATATGGAAGATATGTGTATGCAGTTGGTGGAAATGAAGAATCATCTAGACTGTCTGGTATAAATACAGATAAAATTAAATGCTTAGTTTATGTTTTATCAGGTATAGCAGCAGCTTTAGCGGGAATTATAGTAACAAGTAGAATAGGTTCTGCATCCCCAAGTGCTGGATCAGGATTTGAGTTAGATGCTATTGCTGCAGTTGTTCTTGGCGGTACAAGTCTTTCTGGTGGAGAAGGAACAATTGTTGGAACAATAATTGGTGCATTGATAATAGGCGTATTAAGCAATGGATTAAATTTAATGGATGTATCAGCGTTTTATCAATCTATAGCAAAAGGTATAGTAATACTACTTGCAGTTTTAGCAGATAGAAAAACAGCATAAATTATAAAGTTTATTTGATAATAATAAATAAATTTAAAGGGGACTATTAATTATGAAAAGAAATCGTGTAAAAATTTTATCACTTATGGTAACATCAGTACTTGTAATCACTGCTTTATCAGGATGTGGCAGTAAAAAACCTGTGGAAAACAAGAAAATAGGAATGGTAGTATCAACTTTGAACAATCCATACTTTGTAAAAATGAGAGATGAAGCAGTTATAAAGGCTAAAGCACTAGGTTATGATTTATCAGTTGTTGATTCAAATAATGATGCAACTAAAGAAAGGTCTAATGTAGATGACCTTATACAAAAAGGGGTTGCAGCAATAATAATAAACCCTACAGATAGTGATGCAGTTGGAAATGCAGTAAAGGCAGCAAATAGAAGTAAAATACCAGTTATAACTGTAGATAGGAAAGCTAATTCAGGAGTTACAGTTAGTCAAATAACTTCCGATAATATTAAAGGCGGAGAAATGGCAGCAGATTTTATTGCTAAGCAATTAGGTGAAAAAGGGACTATAGTTCAAATTGAAGGAATACCAGGCGCTTCAGCTACTAGAGATAGAGGAAATGGATTTAGAAAGGGAATAGCAAAATATCCTAATATGAAAATTATTGCAAGCCAATCAGCTAATTTTGATAGACAAAAAGCATTGGATGTTATGCAAAATATAATGCAATCAACACCTAAGTTTGATGCTGTATTTACTCAAAATGATGAGATGGTAGTGGGTGCATCTAAAGCATTAAAAGGAAAATTAAAACCTATAATTGTAGGATTTGATGGAAATGCTGATGCAGAGGCTTTAGTTAAGAGTGGAGACATAACAGCTACAGTTGCACAACAACCAGGTGCAATTGCAGACATGGCTATTGTAAATGCTGATAAAATTATTAAAGGTAAAACTGTAGAGAAAGATGTAAAGATACCAGTAAAAATGTTTGTAAAATAATATAAAACAAGCATGAAGATGTATACAAAATTAACTCCTATATTTTTTAAATATAGGAGTTAATTTTAGAAATACAATATTAGGAGACATAAATTTTGAAGAAAGGAAAAATGTATGATAGAATTTTTATATTTTATCATACAAGGTGAAGTGATGAAGAAAAATATTTGTGTTTTAGGAAGTATAAATATAGATTTAACTTTAAGAGTGGATAGAATGGTAAAGCCAGGTGAAACCATTATGTCAAAAGGATACAAAAAAACGTTTGGAGGTAAGGGCGCTAATCAAGCATTAGCGGCAAAACTATTAGGAGCTGATGTTACCTTTATAGGACGGGTTGGAAATGATGAGAATGGTATACAAATAGTAAAGTCACTTGAGAAAAGTGAGATTGATATAAGTAATATAAAGTTTATTGATAATACGTCTACAGGAATGGCTGTTATTACAGTTGATGATTATGGCTCAAATTCTATTATAGTGGTGCCAGGGGCTAATATGGATATTGACAGGAATACAATAACTCAGGCAAGAGAAAGTATAATTAATTCTAAAATGTTAGTATCGCAATTTGAAACACCTCTAGAATCTACAATAGAGGCCTTTAAAATTGCTAAAGAGAATGGTGTAATAACACTATTAAATCCTGCTCCTGCAAAACAAATACCTGATGAGTTATTAAGATTAACGGATATAATAGTTCCAAATGAAACGGAAGCTTTTGAAATCACAAATATTGAGATAGGTGATAATGATAGTATGATAGAGGCTTCCAAAAGGTTTATAAATGGTGGAGTAAAATTTGTAATTATAACTTTAGGGGAAAAAGGGGCAGCGCTAATTTCAGAAAATGAATTTAGCATTGTACCAGCGTATAAGGTGAAATCTATAGATACAACTGCAGCGGGAGACAGTTTTATAGGCGCATTGGCAAGTAGATTACTTAATGAAGAAATATTAGACTTTGAATCAATTGAGAGAGCAATGAAATTTGCTAATAAAGTTTCATCAATGGTTGTTCAAAAGCAAGGAGCTCAGTCATCGTTGCCTAACTTAGAGCAAGTTTTAAAAGATTATAAATAAGTAAGAAAAAAAGTGCCTCAGGGCACTTTTTTTGTTGATTGCAATATGGTGCAAATCTTTAAATTAAAACTATTGACATTAAGATTAAAAGAATGTATATTATAAACAAGTGATTCAATTTAATAAAATTAAATTTAACAAAATTGATATTAAAATATGAGGAAGATTAATTTATTTTTTAGTGTATATGACTTTGCAGCAAAAATATAAACGGACAAGAAAACTAAAAAGGGGTTCTTAAAATGAACATACAAGTTAGGTTTTTATCAAAGTCAGGAAATACAAAAAAAGTTGCAGAGGTTATTTCAAAAGAGTGGCTATATTTAGTACAACAGCAATCACAAAATCCGCTTATGGAGAAATAAAAAAATTGTTAAAAACTAAAGGCACTGCGGTATATGATAATGAATTTCATTGCAAAGGAGAGTTTTCAAAGTTTCATAAAGGCAGACCAAATGCTGAGGATTTGAAACTAGCAAAAGAGTTTGCAAGAGAGAGTATAAAGGAATAATGATACTTTTATCCCAACATAAAGTCAATAGTTTTTGTTTGCTTTTATTTGTTTTATGTTTGTTTAGCTGCAATTGAAGATTATATTAGTAAAAGTACATAACAAAAATTACAGCCTTTGAGATAGATTTTCTCAAAGGCTGTTTCAAATTAAAGATTATTATTTAGTTTCAATACAATCTAGACCTTTATCAATTGAAAGCACATTAAATTCTCCACATATTACCCCTACACCTTTAGCTGTAAAGTTATTATACATTCTGTCAAATAATTCTTTAATCCCACAAATCACTGTACTATTCTTTGTGGGGCAATTAGCAATATTAGCGCTAATTGGACAATTTTACAACCTCTGCATACCGCGCCAAAAATTCAGGGTCAATTGTATAGGTTGGCGCTGCACTTGTTTTGGGTGCTTTTTCTTTCACTTTTATCTTAGCATGTACCTTGGTTATGTAACCAGTACACATTGTAAGGACGAATGCACATTCCATAAAAGATATTAATATTCTTACAAGGAGGATTATATATAAAGATCATTTAAACCTAGAATTCCAGCATTGATTACTGTTGTTGACTTACTTACAAAAAAAACGGTTTTAATTCATGAAATTTGTTAATAATTTATAATACAAAGATTTAGTGTATAATATTATTGTAGACATAATAAAATTATTAAATTAAAAAAAAGAAATGGAGAAGATATATTTGAAAGGTAAATGTTATTATTGTAACGAAAAATTATCAGAAAGAACTGTTAAAAAACATGTTAAAGGGTGTAAAGTTAGAAAAGAAAAGATAGAAGAGTCTATCGCGAGTTCTAAAAAAACTAAGAGTCAATATATTTTATCTGTAATTCCACAATATGGATCAAAAGAATATAGTTTGTATATAGCTATAAATATAGATGTAACTTTAAAGAATCTGGATAGTTTTTTAAGAGATATTTGGTTAGAATGTTGTGGACACTTGAGTAGTTTTATTATTGGCGACGTAAACTATGAATCTTGCGTAGATGAAGAATTTGAAGCTTTTTCTCAAACCGAAACAATGGATTTGAAATTAAGCCAGGTAATTTCTGTAGGTGATAAATTTAAATATGATTATGATTTTGGTTCTACTACTTCATTAAAACTTGAGGTTATAGATGAGTATGTGGTAGGGGAGAATTATAGTCAAATAGAGATATTAACTAGAAATGATGAAATACAAAATTTCTGTTCAAATTGTAATCAAAAAGCAAAGTATTTTGATTATGAAAAAGAAAAGTATTTTTGTGAAGAGTGTATAGATGAAGATGCTAATATGGTAGGAGAATTTGAATATACCAATTCTCCTAGAGATGGAGTTTGCGGGTATGCAGGAGAAAGAGATACGGAAAAGCAGTACTTGCCAGGAAACAAATTTAAGTTTAAGAAAACTGAAATAAAAGGGAGAAAAGATATAGTCCCATTTATAGAGGATGATAAATTGGATATAGATGATTATGAAGGAGACTATGGATCTTTTTTGGATAGTGCAATGAATGACATTAATTCAGAGATTGAAAGTAAAGCAGCTAAATTATTAAATAGATTAAAAAGAGGAAAGTTTACACATGATTTAAAAGAATTATTAGAATGTAATACAAAATCTGAATTGTTAAAAACAACATCTATTCTAAATATTGCCAAGGTTTCTAAGTTTAATAAAGGCCAATTAGTAGAAAGAATTTTAGAGGTGTATGAAGAGAAAATAACAAGGTCACTATATTTAATTGATAATGAAAGATATGAATTTTTAAAAAATATAGCTGAAAATAATGGGCATATATCATTTGAAGATGATAATTTCACATCAAATCCAGAATATTTTTTAGAATGTGGCTTTGTATTTGCAACTATGCAAGAAGATGGTATATATTTGATAATGCCTAATGAAACAATAAATGCTATCAAATCCATAGATAATGAAGAGTACAGAAAAATATTAGCTAAAAATACAGAACTAATAAAGTTGTTTTGGGGAATGATCTATAGCTATGGCGTATTATTTATGAGTGAATTTATAAAAATGCTCAATAATTATGTTGACTATTCTTTAGATGAAATTGATATTTACGCAGTAATCGTAAGCGGTGAAAATTATTATGATGAGTATAAACTACAAGGGGATATTGCTAGTAGTATAATGGTTCCACTAGAAGATATTACTCACATTATTAATACAAGAGACAATATTTCAAGTGATAAGGATTTCTGTATTATAAAAAAGGCTGAGCTACTTGAAGCTGCTAATGTAGAATATTTAATTGATAATAAAATAACCATGAGATTAAAAGAGCATTTAAAGAATAAGTGGAAAGTAGAAGACGCACAGATTGAAATGACTATAATTAATTTGTATAGTGATATTCAGGAAAATGAGAGAGAAGAGGTAATAGAGAATATCATAGATGAATTGGGAGATGTAAGTGAAAATGATCTTCAAAAATTATTAGTAGAAATAAATAGTTTTATAAATAACACGAGACTATGGAGACTAAAAGGATATACTTTAAATGAATTAAATTCAGCAGATAATAATATTTATAGCCCTAAGATAGGAAGAAATGATCTTTGCACATGTGGGAGTGGTAAAAAATATAAAAAATGTTGTGGATCTAAGGTTATTCAGCTATTTTAATTAGCAATACACAACATAAAAACTTTTCTTGTGATTAGCTAATGTAGCTAAAGGATATAGGGACCACAGATAAATATTATCTGTGGTCCCTATTTTTTTTATGCCGAAATCCTATATTATAGAGTTTTTTTAATTGAATTTTAATTTTATAATTATAAAATAGGAAGTGTTAGAATGTAATATTTAGTTTAGATAATGAGAAGTCTATTAACGATAATAAAAAAGTAGACACATGGAAGGAGAGTTTAATGAAAAATAAAATACTTAACATAGTGGCCATTATAATATCTTTAGCAATATTTGTATACTTTTTTATATATAAAAATGGGTTACATCAATTAGTGATTGTACTTAAAGTAATCAACATATGGTGGATAATTGCGGCAATTGCTCTAATGTTTGTTTATTGGGCTCTTGAAGTATTTATTATACATGGACTTTCAAAATTGCTTTTTAAAAAGCAAAAATTACGTGGTTCAATAAAAGCGGCTATGGTTGGTCAGTTTTATGCATCTATAACACCACTACAGACAGGGGCGCAACCTGCTATTTATTATGTTTTAGAGAGTGAAGGTATAGACCCAGCATCAGCCAGTTCAATACTCGTGATGAAGTTTATTATTCACCAAACAACACTTACAATATATTCTTTTATTATAATTATCTTAAAGTATAATTATTTTATATCTAAAATTCCTGGTATTTTTTATTTGTGTCTTGCAGGATTTATATTCAATTTTGGAATTATCTTAACTGCAGTTATGTTTTCAATAAACAAGAAGGTTACTAAGGCATTATTGCTTGGTGGTAGCAAGTTCCTATGTAAAATAAAGCTATTAAAGAATTGGCAAAAATCTGTAGATAAAATTGAAAAAGGGTTGGATGATTTTCATGATAATGCTATATTTATTGCTAAAAATTATAAGACAGTTTTTAGGATTGTAATTATTAATACGGCTCAACTAACAGTCTTTTATGTTATACCATACATCATATTTAGAGCATTTAATTTGGAGTATGCTAGCCTATGGAATATGTTAGCGGCACAAACCTTAGTAATGCTTATAGTATCTATAACTCCACTTCCTGGTGGAGCAGGAGGCGCAGAGGGCGGGTTTGTATTGCTTTTCACAATGTTTTTCAAAGAAAATATATTACCCGGGGTTCTTCTTTGGAGAATAATAACTTTTTACTCGTGTATTCTTGTAGGTGCATTATTTGCAATACGCCTTCCGAAAAATACGACGGCTTATAAACCTTAAAAAATATCTCTAAGATTATTGTAACGTATTTTTTTATTTAAAGTATATTTTCATACATTTATTCTAATCATAATTATGTCATAAAAAAAAATATACATGAAGGATGGCTAAAAAATGAAAAATACAAAAATTTCTTTACTATTAATTAGTGTTAGTATGACTATTTTGGTATTTACTGGCTGTAATATGACAAACTCTACGAAAACGCCAATGAATAATACTAATAAAACTAATCAAACTAACAAATCTATATCAACAGACACAATGAAAACACTTTATTCTAATACTCTTAAAGAACTAGTTACTGCTAATACAATAACCAATACCCAATCAAAAAAAATACTTGCAGAAATAACAAAGAATATGCCACAAGTTTCAGTTACAAATAGCAGTAATGGAAAAATGTCTACGGGTACAACAGGAACACCAGGAGCAACAGGGTCAACGGGAAATACAGAAACAACAGGAACACCAGGAACAAAAGTAACAAAAGAAACAACGGAAACACCAGGAACAACAAATTCAACAAAACAAATTGAGACAACAAATAATACTAATGTAATTAATGGATTAAGTTCATTAGTTAAAAGTAAAGTAATTACCAAGGTGCAGTCTGATACAATATACCAAAAGATTAAAACACAATTGGACAACATACAAAGTAATAAATAAGTAATTTTAAATTATAGTAATAATAAATAAAAATACTGCTTAAGGTGAGGACCTAGGCAGTATTTTTATTTATTATTATCTACCATACTTTTTAAATTAAATTTGAGACATTTTAATTTGTTCTTAATGTTACAAATATATAGTATCATATAAGAGAAAATTTATTGAAGCTTTCAATATAAAAATTGTCACACAATATTAAAGGAAGTGTTTTTTTGAAAAGGATAATTAAAGAAACTATTAGAAATAGCATTATAAATACTGCGGTATTACTTACTTTAATGTTAGGAATTGAGAATATATTGTATGAATACTACTATAGAATTCATATTATTTCGTATATAAGTAAATACTTTTATTTTTTCAGTTCGGAAACATTAGTACCCCTATGTGTTAAGATAGTTGTCGTAGAGAGAAATATAGTATACTATACAGTATA
>NZ_CALEVF010000083.1 GCF_937920395.1 uncultured Clostridium sp.
GTATTTTCTTTTAATGTAGGGTCAAATTGGCAAATAGCCGTATATTCACAATAACTACATGGAGTAATATCCTTTTTCTTATATGGTTTTATGTCTATTTCTCCAGAAAGCATTCCCTCACAAGTTTTTATAAGGTTCTCTTTTACATGATTAAGTAGCATATCAAACTGCTCCATAGTTGCAACTGATGATCTTGAGCCTAATTCTCCATTTTTCTTAATAGATGCTGGAACAACTAGGGATGCACCTTCTATATTTCTGTCCATCTCCCTAATTATCTTAGTATCTGCTAGTAGTAACCCCTTCATCTTTAATGCTTTCATTATAGCTTTTTCTAGTTCTTCTTCATCTAAATTGTTTTTAGCCTTTATCACTGGGTCATCTATTTTGAAATATAGTATACCTGCTGGAAAAATAGGTTCATCAACGCTTTCGCTTGTTATAGCATTTTCTTTAGACAAAGCTTTCTCATTTCTAAGCATAGCATCTAAATAGGTAAGCAGCTGTATTTGAAGTCCATAATATACATCGGATAATTTAAAATCCTTATTCCCAGATTTATAGTCTATTATCCTGTAAAATTCCTCTCCCTCATTTATTAGCTTATCCACTCTATCAATTCTACCAACTAAATTTACTATTTCACCTGTTGATAATTCTACTTGTATTGGTGGATAATCTCCCTCATTATTGCCAAAGGACACTTCATAGCCAAAGGGTTCGAAGCCACTATTTTTCATTTGCTCAACTATTACGTAGATAGTTTTCTTTAAAACTCTTTTAAGTCTCTCTGTAAAGTACTTGTACCTTGGGGTGCTGTTTAATATATATCCACTGGTACCCGCATCCGCTTCTTTCTCTACTATGCTTCCTATATTTTTCTCACACCAATTTCTATCAAGATCTGCCCATTTTATTTCACTTTTATCCACAAGTTTTGAAAAATCATCGAGCACACTGTGCATAAAACTACCTAAGTCTGGGGATGAAAATGTAAAAGTCTTTCGCTCTTTTGCTTTTAATCCGTATTGAACAAAATATGCAAAAGGACATTCTTCATATTTTTCTATTCTAGAGACACTAAAGTAATTTTTTTCTCCATAAAGTCGTTTTACCTTTTCTTTCTCAAGCATTTTCACTTCATTTTTATAGTCAAACCCTTGAAAAATGGTATTACTTTTTTCTCTCCATAATGGATCTTTCTGATACCATTTATAAACCGCGATCCAAAGTGGTGATATATTCCCCTCCTCTAAATATCTTCTAAGTGAAAATATTAAATCATTAAAGGTTGGCACTTTAGCACATACCTGATAAAAATCACGTAATACATGTTTATCAAATGCTTCATACCCATCTCTTGGTTTTTCCTTATTATGCAAGCTGTCACTACTAAGCGTTATATTGCTTTCCTCTATTAGATTTTTAAATAAGGCTTTAAACCTTGTTATTATAATCGAGGGTCTCAAAGTTTTACCTTCATAATCTGCTATAGGATAAGTTATATTTAAATATTTACTTGGAATAGTTATAGTTGCATATATTAAATACTGCTCATTAAACACCTCGGTTTTTGTGTCACTGGCGAGTTCTACCCCGTTTTCTTTTAAAATCATTCTGTCGCTATCTGTAAATATCCCCTCTTCCTTACTTGCCTTTGGGAATACTCCATCATTTACCCCTATAATATATAATGCTTTTATGTCATGACTTTTTATACGCTCAACACTACTAATCGTTACTCCATCAAGTGCCGGTGGAATAAGCCCCATTTGATGTTTGCTAAATCCCATGGATAGGACTTTTACGAAATCCTCAAGAGATAGGGTTTCTTTACCAATAACCTCCACCATCTGATCTAATAACTCCATAACTAAATTCCATATTTTACTGTACTCAGTAACAAGTTCCTGATCCCCTTCTGCTTTAAAACTTTCTATCCATTTCTCTAAGGTTTTATATACATTTATAGACTCTAGGAATTCAAATAAAGTTGTACATATTTTTGTGACAGTGCCTTTACCTTTTAATTTCTCCTTAAATTGTAATAATGGAACAATTATTTTGTCCCTTGTTTCATTTAAAATCTTAATTGTAGACTCAACTTTATGTGTTTCTTCATCGCTTGCCTTATCATTGTTATAATAATCTCTAAAATAATAATCTATTTTTTCCTGCCATAAATCCATTTCTGTCCATTTTCTCTTACCCTTTATACCAGTTGCGATAATAAAGTTTTCTAATATATCTATATGCTGCTTTTCTATATCCAAAAGTCCTGTTTTAAGATACCTAAACATTGCCTCATAACTAAAGTTTTTAGTGAAAATCTCAACAACTCCGGTTATTAAAACGATTAAAGGGTTACTTGTTATATCTTTTTTCTTATCTATAAATAAAGGAATATTATATTCCGTAAATATCGCTTTTATCAATTTCTCATAGGTTGGTAAATCTCTAGTAACTACTGCTATTTTGTTAAATCTTATATTCTCATCTCTACATATT
>NZ_CALEVF010000084.1 GCF_937920395.1 uncultured Clostridium sp.
TGGCTATATCTTTATTATCACCAGTAAGCATTACTATTTTTTTAATACCCATAGACTTTAATCTTTTTATAGCAGCAATAGAATCATCTTTTATCTCATCTGAAATTATAATGCTACCAACATATTTATTATCTATAGCTACATATATTATAGAACCAATATTTTCTCCTTTATTATAGGATATTTTCTCACTATCCATAAGCTTTGAATTACCAGCTAGGACATATTTTCCTTTTACCTTAGCTTTAATACCCTTCCCAGCTATTTCTTCTACATCTTCGATATCTTTTTTGTTTACTTCTTTACCATAAGCTTTTAGTATAGATATTGCAATTGGATGATTAGAATAGCCTTCAACATATGCAGCGTACTCTAATAATTCTTCTTCGTTTATATCACCCTGTGCATGCATTTGTGTAACCTTAAATACTCCTTTGGTTAGTGTTCCCGTCTTATCGAAAACCACCATTTCAACGCTATTAAGTGCCTCCAAGTAGTTTCCACCTTTAACCAAAATACCATTTTTAGATGCACCACCTATTCCTCCAAAGAATCCTAATGGAATAGATATTACTAAAGCACAAGGACAAGATACTACTAAAAATACAAGTGCTCTATATATCCACTGAGTGAAAGTAGCACCAGGTATTAAAAGTGGTGGTATCAAAGCAAGTACAACTGCACTTATAACTACAATGGGAGTATAATATCTTGCAAACTTAGTTATAAAGTTTTCAGTTGGTGCTTTTTTACTACTAGCATTTTTAACTAAATCTAATATTTTTGCGAGTGCTGATTCCCCAAATTCTTTTTTTACCTCTATAGTAAGTAACCCATTTTTATTTATACAGCCTGCTAATATCTCATCGCAAGGCTCAACTTCTCTTGGAACTGATTCACCAGTTAAGGCGGATGAATCTACTAATGAATTTCCTTCTATAATAGTACCATCTAAAGGTACTTTTTCTCCCGGCTTTACAATTATAATATCGCCAATGTGTACCTCATCCGGATCGACTTTTACTATCTCATCATTAATTTTCTTATTAGCATAATCCGGCCTTATATCCATAAGTGCAGATATAGACTTTGTAGACTTATTTACGGCCATCTCCTGAAAAAATTCACCTACTTGATAAAAAAGCATAACTCCAACGCCTTCTGGAAATTGTCCTATAGAAAACGCCCCCACTGTTGCAAGTGCCATCAAGAAATTTTCATCAAAAACTTCTCCTCTTAATATATTTTTTATGGCAACCATTAGTACTTCTCCACCAATTAGTAAATAACTTATAAGATATAAGGAAAATTCAAACCAGTAATCTAATTTTAATATAACTGCTATAAGGAAAATTGTAACCCCTACACAAAAGCGCATAAGTTTATTTTTATCATTTCCCGCATCCTCGCTAGCATGGCCCTGATCATGACTATGATTATGTGAATGTCCCTCATGTTTATCACTTTCTATAAACTTAACATCAGGTTCTATTCTCTTAACTATTTTTTTTGCTTCATCTATGACTTTTAATATTTTATCTTCGCTTTGAAATTGAATCACTAAATTTTTATTAATAAAGTTTATACTTGCATCTGATACTCCATCTAGTTTTTTACATTGAGTTTCAATTTTATTTGCACAATTGACGCAGCATAGACCCTCTAAAATGAATTCTCTCTTTATTATAGTCTCCATTTCCTCGCCTCGCTTTCAAAGTTTTTAGTTTCCTCTATTTAATTTCCTCTATATAATTAATTTTTCTTTATGTAATAGAATATTATCTAAGTTCTTTTATGTGTATAAGTCCTTGATCAAATATTTGTTTAACATGCTGGTCATCCAAAGAATAATAGACAACCTTACCATCACGTCTGTATTTAACAAGTCTAGCATTTTTAAGTACACGCAATTGATGTGAAATGGCTGATTGAGTCATAATAAGAAGAGCTGCTATATCACAAACACACATTTCAGTTTCGAAAAGCACACAAAGAATTTTAATTCTTGTACTGTCTCCAAAAACCTTAAAAAGTTCTGCAAGGTCAGATAAAGTCTCTGCAGGTGGTATTAGTCTTCTTACTTTTTCTATTTTATCTTCATGAACAGTTGCACATTGGCAAAATTCTATATCTTTTTCCATCAATATTCCTCCTTCATGTGAACATATGAATCATTGTTCATACATTCATTATATGATACCCAACAAGACTTGTCAACATTCCCTTGAAATATTTTTTTCATTTGGTAATTCGCTAAGAATTAAAATCAATCCACAAATGAATCCCTTGGGGACACTTAATAAGTTAAGCATTATTAACCCTGATAACCATTAGACCAGCTAGTTAAAGTCAACTATTTATTTTAAAATTGTTTATAGTTATTT
>NZ_CALEVF010000085.1 GCF_937920395.1 uncultured Clostridium sp.
GACCAGTATTACAATTTGTATAATCAACATGATTAAATCTATCAAGCTCTTTATCTGATCTTGTTAACTCATGTTTCTTAATTGTGTTCTTTATATAATCATCTATTGATACACAAGCAACTATACCCGTTTGAGATCTACCGTCCATTATTTGTCTATAAATATACATACATGGTTTTTCGTCTTGAATATAGACTTTATCACTAATCATCTTTTGAAGATTTTCTCTAGCCTTTAAATAAACTTGCTTATCGTGTATATCTATATCTTTGGGTAAATCTATTTCTGATTTATCAACATGTAGAAATGAATAAGGGTTACCCTCTACCATTGCCAGGGCTTCTTCACTGTCCATAACATCATAAGGAAGAGCTGATACTTTTTCTACTAAATCTAATTGTGGTCTGTACGCTTTAAAAGGTCTTATTATAGCCATAGTTGTCCCTCCTGCAATCAATCATTTTATTTGAAAAATCTAATAATAATCTCCATTATCTCATTGCCTATTCTTGTTTGAGCTTCTTTTGTAGCAGCCCCTATATGAGGCGACACAGAAACTTTTGGATTATTAACTAAAGCTTCATTTTTTGTTGGTTCCTCAACAAAAACATCCACACCAGCTCCTGCTAATTTACCATTATCTAATGCTTCTACTAAAGCAGCCTCATCAACTACTCCACCTCTAGCACAGTTAATTAAAAATGCACCATCCTTCATCATTGCTAATTGATCTTTTCCTATAGTAGCTCCATGCTCTTTAATGAATGGTATGTGTAATGACACATAATCTGATTTTTTTAATACATCATTTAGTTCACAGTACTCATACTCATTGAATCCCTTAGCTTTCCCTGTTATATCTGTATATATAACTTTCATACCAAGTGCAGATGCTTTTTTAGCTAACTCCTTAGATATTCTTCCAAATCCTATTAGCCCTAATGTCTTTCCGCAAATTTCCACTCCTGTGTATTTTTTCTTATCCCATATTCTCTGCCTCATAGCTACATTTGATATATTAACAAATCTTGACACTGCAAACATATGTGCAAGTACTAGTTCAGCTACAGATGCACTACTCGAATTAGGGGTATTCTTTACTTTTATTCCTTTACCCTTAGCATAATCTACATCAATGTTATCAACTCCTACTCCTCCACGAATTATTAGCTTTAATCTTCCCGATTCCGCTGCTTTATCAATTATTGCCTTTCTAACCTTTGTTGCAGATCTAACAACAATTACATCGAATTTCTTTAACTCATCACCTAAAAGTTCTGGATCATAAAATTTTTCAACAATTTCAAAGCCCTTATTCTTCAACTCCTCAATTGCACCTTTTTCCATACCGTCAGTAACTAACACTCTAATCATTAAAATCCTCCTAAATAATTTTTTTATACTCCATTAAACTTAAATTAAGAATGAAAAATCACACTATAATTTTTCATTCTTAATTTTTATTTTTATTTATTAAAGTCCTAAAATATCATTAATTATTACTAATAACTCTTTTACTTCTTCTGGCGTAGTTTCAGCCATATGTGCGATTCTAAATGTCTTATCCTTTAACTTCCCATAACCATTAGAAATCATAAATCCTCTTTCTCCTAATTCCTTGTTTAAATCTGAAATATTAATTCCTTTTGTATTTTTAATAGTAGTTACTGTATTTGAAAGAAATTTTTCATTTGGAAATATTGCAAAATTTTCTCTAGCCCACTCGCGGACAACCTCCGCTCCCGCTATATGCCTAGCATACCTATTTTCTAATCCTTCTTCTAATATCTTATCTAATTGATAATCTAAAGCGAACATATGTGAAAGAGATGGCGTAGATGGATATTGATAATCCTTCTTTTGTATACAATCATATAATCCTAATAAATCGAAATACACTCCTCTGTTTGTAACTAGTTTAGCTCTATCTACCGCTTTTTTAGAGAATGTGCAAATAGACATTCCTGCAGGTAACCCTAAACATTTTTGAGTTGAAGTTATACAAATATCTATTGCCCAGTCATCAACATTTACTTCTGTTCCAGCGGCATTACTTACAGTATCTACACATACCACAACCTGCGGATACCTTTTATAAATCGATGAAAGATCTTCTATATTATTCATAAGTCCGGTTGAAGTCTCATTCATAGTAATAGTTATTAAATCATATTTACCTGTTTTCAATACTTCGTCTATCATTTCTTTAGTTGTTGGTTGTCCCCATTCAGATTCAAATTTATCAGCCGGTACTCCATTAGCCATACACATTTGGAACCATCTATTCCCAAATGCTCCAACTGAAAATATTGCTGCCCTTTTTGCTGTACATGAGCGAACAGCTCCTTCCATTAATCCACTTCCTGAGCTAGTTGAAAGTAGTATTTCTTCTTTAGTATTAAAAACTTTTCTCATTTTATCGCTTATGTTTCTTTGTAATGTTGATGCTTCCTTACCTCTATGTGATATCTGAGGAGTAGCCATTTTTTGAAGTACATCTTGCGCCACTTCTACTGGTCCCGGTATAAATAATCTTTTATGCATATTCACCCTCCAAATTTATTGTTTCCACCCTTATTTTTTATATTTTCATTAGTTTTAAGCATTATACTTAGCTTATTTTAACACTTAAGTATATATTTCTCAATATACTAAAATAAATATTAAGCTCATATAACTGTATATTCTATAATATATTGTATTCCTTTATAAATAATATTTAATGATATGTGTAAACACTATAAAAATAATAATATTTATTGTAATTAGTTCAACCCCATACAACAAATACTCTTTGTTATATGGGGTTGATGTTAAAACTTTTATTTAAAATGCATTGTTATAATATAAATAACGATATTAAGATTGATCTAATCCAGCTAGAACTTTATCATACAAATTAATTTCACACTTGTTGTTTTTTAAATGCTGGCAATTATCACAACTTTTACTATACGCTGTACCTATTGAAGACTGAAATCCTGTTCCTATTGAGTCATATCCATTACAACTATTTGCCACATGTGACATCTGCTCTATATTTGACATAATATTAAACCTCCTAAAGTTTAAAATCTAATTGATTTATATTTATTATTTCCATAATTCCATCAAATAAACCCTATGTACCTTTTTATTGTTTAAAATTTTGTTTAATATTTCATATAAAACAAAAGCTACTAAAACATAAAATGTTCTAATAGCTTATATTCGTTTTTTTATAATTAAAATAACCTCTAAGTATTTTATTAATGGGTTTCCCACCAATAATCCTTTATATTGATTATAGACTCAGTTTCCCTACAATACTTTGTAGTTAAACACTGCCTTAAATTTCTTGGGCATCTTTTACATACACAATCAGTTACTTCACTACTGCACTGTTTTGTTAAAGCTTCAGGACAATGAATACAATTATCTCCACCTACAGCCATTTTATCACCTACCGTTTTAGTTGAAATTATTTTATTAATAACTTAAACATTATTTTTCTGTATCTTCCGTCTTATAAATTGTTCTGTACTTGATCATTATTTCATTTAAAATATCCGCTACTATAGGTGGCGTATATGTAATTGCATTAGCACCAGCTTTTATAGTTTCTCTTATCGTGTCATTATCAGGACCTCCAGTTGCAATTATTGGGAAATCAGGATGTTTTTCTCTTATTTTCCCTACTATATAAGCTGTTTTTCTAGCACCAGATACATTAATTATAGTCGCTCCGGCTCTTATTCTTGCCTCTATATCTTCAAATTCTGATACAACTGTAACTATTATTGGAATATCTATAGTTTCCCTTACTTGTGTTATAACTTCATTAGATATTGGACTATTAACTACTATTCCCATTGCACCTTTAAATTCAGCATCTAATGCTAAATTTGTTACTCTCTTCCCTGTAGTAATTCCTCCTCCAACGCCACAAAACACTGGTACATCAGCTGCAAGTACTAATGCTTCTGTTATTATAGGCTGAGGGGTAAACGGATATACTGCAATAATTGCATCAGCATTTGTATTTCTTATAACCGCTACATCTGTAGTAAAAACAAAAGACTTTAATCTTTTACCAAATATCACAATTCCAGTAGCATCTCTTATCGCAGTTGGTAACTCTATCATATGTCTCCTTAAGTTTCCTGTTATCTGAGGTGCCTTTTGATACATAATTTTTTCTTTAACTTCTTTAGCTTCTTCTTTCATTTTAATTTCTCTCCCTTCTACTCGTTATCCAATATTTATATTGCTTCTACTTTATATCACATCTATAAGCCTTTTCTCCTGTATATTTAATTTCCTTTAACAATTTTCTTACTACTCTCTTACCTATCTCATCTTCACTCATTTCACATATAGCATCATCTATGTTTTCCCAATTAGCACAATCAACCTCAGGTGATTTCTCTATATTTCCATCAACATACTTAGCCATAAATGTTAACATTATAATTTCTTTAGAAGCTAAATAATCACTCCCCAAATATTTAATTTCTCCAACAGTTATCCCCGTTTCCTCTTTAACTTCTCTATACACAGTGTCTTCAACAGATTCTCCATTAGTTACATATCCTGATACCAGCACCTTTGAATTCTTAAATGTATAACTTTGTTTAAGTAGTAATATTTCATTTCCCTTCATAACTGCAACTACTACACATGGTTTGGGTGTGTCAAAATACATAATATCATCCACGGGACAATATGGAACTGCCCCTTCATCCCAACTGTCTCTTTCTATTAATTTTTCTCCACAAATTGGACAATATATAAATTTCAAATTTTACCCTCCTTAATGCCTATGTTATTAGTCTAATACTATTTAGGCTTTTATTCAATTAAAATAAGCATCATTAATAATTTTAATAATTACAAAACAAACTCTACTGATTTGCTCAAAGTTATGTGATTTTCACCAACTTCACATTCATATACAAAAATATCTACACCACTTTTGTATGCAAGGCGTAATGTTTCACCAAACGCTTCATCCATATCATCATATGGCGAAAAACTTTTTATATCATTCATTTGAATAAGAAATAACACTCCCGCGCCTAGTCCAATTTTTTTTACTTCAATAAGTTCTAATAAATGTTTTTTTCCCCTCTGGGTAGGTGCATCTGGAAACATACTTCTGCCATCTATTTCAAATGTTACCCCTTTTACTTCAAGGTAATATTCATCACCTATTTTATTAGATAGTTTAAAATCAAATCTACTATTCCCAAAAGTTTTTTCCCTCTGTATTATATTATATTTAATAAGCTTTTGTATCTTTTGGTCTTTTAATGCCTCATCAACAACTTTGTTAGGAATTTGTGAATCTATATTGATAATTTTATTATCTTTATATCCCGCGATTAAATCATATGACGTCTTTCTACTTGGGTTAAGCTCTTCTCTTAACAAAACTTTACATCCTGGTATTAATATTTCTTTACATCTTCCTGTATTCGGAACATGTACTATTATTTCTTCTCCAAATAGATTTACGTAAGCTTCAAACCTATTTGGTCTTTTAATAAACTCTGCAATAAAAACTCTTTTAGTTATAATCATAAATTTATCTCCATTTTTATAAATATACACTTCTTAATGAAAATAATCAACATTATCCACAATCAAAACAGTATTATATATATAAATTCTATTAATATTTTATAAAATAAAAAAGCCCTCGCTTTAAAAAGCAAGAACTTTTTTATGGTGACTCCTAGGGGAATTGAACCCCTGTTACCACCGTGAAAGGGTGGTGTCTTAACCGCTTGACCAAGGAGCCCTAGAAAATTTGGTGGCTTACCGGAGAATCGAACTCCGGACACCATGATTAAAAGTCATGTGC
>NZ_CALEVF010000086.1 GCF_937920395.1 uncultured Clostridium sp.
ATTCAATATATTATTTTCATCTCTATTAAAGTAATTGCAAGGTAATGTAGACTTTGTAATTCCGCCTTGACCACAAAGTCTATTAATATCAATTCTGCCTCTAGGTGATGATAAATTCTCTCCCCTCTTTATATAACTCTTTTGAATTCCTTTATGTAGCAAGTCCTCTGCTTCAACATAAAGTTCATAAATAAGTAAGTCAAAGAACTTAAAATTACCTATATCATGCTCAGCCTCATTAAATAATTTAAGCTCTCTTAATCCATAAGCATACCTTAGCAGTTTATAAAGTGGCATACCATTTATCTTTGGGTACACATTTAGTTGTAACTCTCCTAGTCTAATTCTACCAACATAAGAATTAGTTCTTATAGATAACCCACCTTTAAGTTCTATGATTTCTATAATTCCTTTATTATTAAGTGCTTTTGCAATATCACGAGTGTCGTTATCATGAAGCTCCATATCCTTCAAGATTATGCTGTACCACTCTTTTAAATTGAAAGTTTGATTCATGATATTTTATCTCCACTATCACTCTCATTGACCTTTTCAATTTCAGTTTCTTCCTCTATTTCATCATCCTCTGCTATTTTTCCTACTTCGCGTATTGTTGGACATGGCGTGAGTAGCGCTGTTACTAGGTCAGATATATCTGATGTATTAAACAACTCAAATCTAATAGTTTGATTTTTCACATCAACAATACCTTCACCCAAAATTTTAGAAATCAAAGCATAGTCCCCATAACAATATTCTTCAATAAGAGGAATAATATCTTCTCTAATAATTCTTTTAAATTTTTCATTTTCAGTAATAGGTCTTTCTTTTTCTAAAAAATACGAATGGCCAATTTGTAAATTTCGAGCATCTTTACCAATGCACTCACATATTCTAGCATTTAATTCTTTAAGCCATTTATCTAGTGGTAATCCTTCAAACACAGTCTCATCAAACAAAGTATAATTCGTCATTAATTCAATGAACCCAAAACGCCTTCGTAGTGCTACATCTAAAAGAGCAATCGAACGATCAGCAGTATTCATGGTTCCTACAATATATACATTCTCTGGCACTTTAAAAGGTAGATTTGATAGTGACAGAATAACCTCTTTCCCACGTTTTCCTGCTTCAATAAGCATAATAAGTTCACCAAATATCCGAGAAATATCTCCACGATTAATCTCATCAATAATTAAATAAAAGTTTTTATCAGGCTCTTTTACCGCATCTGAGCATATAGATTTAAATATTCCATCTTTTACCTCAAATACAGTTTGATTGTTTAAAATCCTAGGTTTTATACCTTCAATAAAATCCTCATATCCATAAGATGGATGGAAACAACACATACGTACAGTACCACTTGCTCTACCATCTCCTATTAAGGTACTTTTTTCTTCTGTTGTTAATGAAACAAAAGACTTTCTAAACAAATTTCTTGCTGCTAGTTCATTACAAGCTTTTTCTGCATAATATGTTTTCCCTGTGCCAGGTGGTCCGTATAAAATTACTTGTTTCTTACGTTTAAAGACACTTTCAATCTCTGCAACTATTCCCTTAAGCTCTCGTTCAGTACTCCCACCATCATTTTCCTCATTCATAAGTCTTTCAATTTCAAAGATGTTTTCAATATCCTTATAAGCGAAACAAGACGTAAATTTTCCTGCACTAGCATTGGGAAGCTTAATTGGCTCTTTAAATATTCTTAACCATTCAACTTTTTTACAGTGTGGATAAGGTCTATTTTCTATATACTCATAATCTCCAGTAGTCTGGCCTATACCTAACACCTTTTCACCACTTACCGCAACTACAACATCTGAAATTACAATATTCCTATAAAATCTTATGATTTCGCCAGCTTTTCTACTTGCTGTACTTTTGTCATGTTCATAATACTTTATAAGATCTGACGCGATATCATTTTTTACATTTTTGCCCTCAAAATATAAATTCAAATCGCCTAAATCTGGCCACCCAATTCCTACATAAGAATTGTCTCTCATATCATTCCAATAACTATTACCATTATCACCAGTACCTATTCTAAAATAATTCTTTGGAGACCCGAACAACTCACACATTGAATTCATTACATAACTAGAAGGGAGCCCCGTCTGCTTTACAATTTGCATCATTTGTCCTGACATAGTATAAAGTTTGTCCTCTTGCATAGGTTTGCTGTTACTGTAAATCAATACATGTTTCTGCCACCGAGCAGTATGAAAAGCATCAATTTTATTTGGATATAGCATGTGGTAATACTTATGAACCCACCCAAGATTGGACATATTTTTTATTAAAATAATATCTAATTGTTCTTGTAATTTAGCGTAATCCTGGATACTTGCGTTCTCTAATAACTTATCAATTAAATCAGCACCTGCTGTTAGAGAATCTCTTAGCTCTCTACCTACATTAATAGCTCCCTCTGTTGTCAAAATCGTAGGGTTTTTAGGATTTCCAGTAACCCACCTGCCATCGATATTCCTTTTGTACATTATAAATTTAAATGAACTTCCCCCAGCAATGCTACCATAACTACAAATACTAGTCCTAAATTCATCATCGTTTTTAAACTCTAACCAATATGTAAGTCCATCTTTATTCCCTATATTAAACATAGTTTCTATTAAAAGTTCACCATCTAATTCCTTTAATTTTATAGGATTAAATTTCTGAGCAAATAAATTGTATCCTTGATTAAATTGATCTAATGGTAATAGTTTATTCTCATACAATAGTTTTTCACAAGTTTCTTTTAACTCGTTAATTACATTGCTCTTCTTATCGGATCTTCCGTTACTAATAACATCGGCTTCTTTAATAATTTCCTTTTCCAACATAATTTTCTCCCCTCAACGTGTAATATCCTTATCTAATATTTATAACGTAAAACATTATAATTTTTTTTTTTTTTAACACACAATTACTTTTATACATATTATATCCTCTTTAACTTATTAAAGGGATTAATATCTATTTTATGTAACAAAATAGATCAAAAAACTAAAAGACTATATTCTTTTAATTTATATTCTAGTTGTTAAGTTATGGATTTTGAAATTGCATGAATTAAATATATTTTTATAATTAGGTTAAATTTATCCTAAAGATGATATGATAATGTATGAAAACTAAATTTATAGGAGGTATATATATGTTATTAAACAGTCAAAAGATGGTTTCGATATCAGAAGCTAATCAGAATTTTTCTAAGGTTTCAAAGTTAGTAGATGAGGACAAATCTGTAGTTATAATGAAAAATAATAAACCTAAATATATTCTTTTAGATTTTGATGAATTTAGCAAAGGGGCAATATCCGAGGAAGAAAAACTAGACACAATTGCAGATAGAATATTATTTGAAAATTTAGAAGCTTTTAAGGAATTAGCTAAATGAAATATATATACGATTGGATAAAAAGCCATAAAAATATAAGCTAACATTTTTTTATAATTGAAATACTACCATAAACATCTATTTTATGGTAGTAACAAGTTCGTCTTCTGCCTCACAAAGACCCCCCTGGGGGCATGAACTATTTATGAACACATATTGTTATGCTAATAGGTAATCTTATCTTATTAACTACATCAAATAATAAGAATAATGTGAAGCTAATTTCTGACCGAGCTAACTAATGATAGTAATATTATTAGTTAGCTTTTATAACTTTCCTATATGAATATCATAAGTCTTTTCCCCTACAGCTTTAGCTGAATTTACATTAAACTCAGCTTTAAGTATTTCTACTTCTGTTCTTGGTCTTTTATATGAAATATTTACTTCGTCAGGTTTTTCAAAATTATTTTTCACCGCTTTCATTGCTTTAACAAGAATTTCAAGTATTTTTTCATAGTTTTCATGACTTTTATCTAACCCATCTTTCGTAGTTGTAAATGGTAGTGAATACTGGCTTTTTTCATTAAGATTTAAATATCCTCTAAATCCATAATATTGCTCACTAAAAATTATATTTTCGTATTTATCACTTATTAACTTTAAATTCCAACCGGTTAATTTGCTTTTGTTTGTATCAACAACTAATCTTTCATTGAAATATATATTCCAACCAGCTTCACTCATATTTTCTATGCCTTTATACACTTTAACATTACCTTTAAATTTATTAATATTTATATCTTTTTCATATACTTTAATATCATTCTCTTTCTTACTTCCTATCTTTATTAACTTTAATACACCCTCTTCTTTTAGATATATTTTAATACCTCGCAATATGCAATCCTTAAACTTTAATGCTATATCTTGTCTTAATCTTGAAATATATCCTTTTTTGTTAAATTCACTTTTTATACCTTTATTAATTTTTGTGATTTTTATGAATGTACCATTTATATAGGAGTTATCGCATTCAGATAAATTTATTGCCCAATCTTGCTTTTTAACCCACTGATCTACGTCAATTTTTACCTTAAAATGATCTACATCGGTATGAGATACTAATTCTATTAGCCTTCCTATTTTGAACATAGCCCTCTTCATTCCAACATTATATCTACCAACAATATTATCATACTCACATGAGTTTGTAGTGTCATTTCCAAACTTAAATACATGGCTTTTAGCACCATCTAAAGTTATTCCTCCACAATTATCTCTTATAATAAATGTATTATTTTCTATCTTTAAGCTTATTTCAAATCCCTCTAGTGATTTGTATCCCCTAATTCGTTTTGCAGCATCAATTGAATTATCAATTAAATCAAAAATGGCACTCTCAAGTTTTATATCTCTAACCCAAGTTGTCGTAAAAAATTCCTTTCTTGGTATAAGCTCAATTGAGTTATCTATATTAATCATTCCTAATAATTACTATAGTATATTTTACTCATCGTTATAAAAATTATGATTATAACCCCCAGTTTTTTTATCAAACCGAAGTTTAATAAGCCTTCTATTAACACAATCCAACAAACATTAACCAGTTGTCCCCCACATCAATAAGTGCATCAATTTGAGTAGCACCAACACCCTTATTTTAATATGCTTTGTGAATCATTATGCCGATACTACCAATATGTCGGATGCGATGATTAGCATTTACAGTTAAACCAGCAGCTCCTATAATTATTTCTTCACAACTTTGAAGCTTTGAAACAGCAACAAACATTTTTTGAATTTTACAAACTAAATTCTTTGAGACACTAAAAAGGCATACAATGTAACAAAATATATTGTATGCCTTTTTACTTCTTTTAAATAATTTATGCCAAAGTTTGTATTAAATATATTTAACGTACTTTATAAATGAGCATATAAATCTAGTCATTTGTGTGTATAAGGCATTTCATTTACATTGAACTTAAATATTCTTGAATATGACTTTCGCCAGAACCAACACCTTGCCTGTAATATTCCAGACTTTTCATAAGATTATCGAAATCTTTTATTATTAAAGATTCTATTTTAAACAGGTCATCTGGTGAGTTAAATAATATTCTAGTAGTCCCTGTTTCACCTTTTGTGGCAGCCTCACATATTGCCTCTTTCCATACGGACTGTATTTCATCTTGACTATGCCTAGTTAATATATACTGTTTTTTCCCCTGTAATTTAATTCTGACAAGGCTATAAAATGATAAAATGTCATAATAATTACCTATATGATTAGGCTTTAAGAATTTTATAACTTTATTATTTTTTAATAGAATCTGTTTTACATTCTCGAAACATTGTAATTCTATTTGTGACGTTTTATTATCCACTACTATATTTTCTTTTTTTGGTTTTGAATGAACCTGCACCTTTACCTGTATTTCTTTGCATTTCTTATAGACTTCTGCACAAACCATGCAATCATCTTCTGAGTTATGAGAACCAACAATAATACCTAACCTATCTTTTAAAGTCTGAAGTTTATAGTTTCCTAACTTGTTTCCATTTACATCTTTTATATATTTTCTAGATAGTGATAATGTATCAATTACCTTATTTTCAATTTTTTTTATGTTTAGAATAAATGCGTTGTTAAGTAAGAACTTCATATCAAAGTCTGCATTATGAGCTATAATTACATCACTCCCAATAAACTCTAAAAATGTTGGTAATGCTTGTGCTATTGTAGGTGAATTCTTAACATCATTATTTCTAATACCTGTTAAATTTGTTATAAAGCTAGGAATTGACCTTTGCGGATTCACATAAGTAATAAATTCATCTATCCTTTCGTTATTTCTATATTTTAAAGCACCAATTTGGATTATCTTTTCTTCTTTTGCACTTAAACCAGTAGTTTCAAAGTCAAATATCACAAAATCATCAGGATAATTGCTGCTTTTCTTATAAATCATATATTCTTCATAGGATTCAACTCTTCGATTGTGTTCTGTTTGATTTATTGGTTGACTATAATTGTTTACGGATTGATTCATTTTTTTATTGCCAAATAGACTAGATATTATTTTATCAAGTATTCCCATATTATCATTCCCCCCTAAACTCTGCTAAACTATAATGAATTTTAGTAAATTTGCTTCGCTCATTAAGACCCCCGTTAGTAGTTAACAAATTGTAACCACAATTTGTTTTGCTAGTACCCAATGTCCCCATTCATGTTTTATTCCCCTTGATGCCTATCTTCAACGGCTGGAGCTACAAAATTTTTATTCAACCCATCTATAAATTTATCATATATTCCCCTTTGGCTTTTAGGGGATAGTGTTAACACTATCTTTGTTTTATTTATTTAAAACCCTGCTATTGCAAGG
>NZ_CALEVF010000087.1 GCF_937920395.1 uncultured Clostridium sp.
TTATTTTATTGTTTACTGTTTCATTATCTTCAAAAATTAAATCATCAGTATAATATGTGATCGATGGATTTAAATCATCTATTAAATTTCCCTTAACCTCAGAAACTCTTACTCCAGGGTACATATCAATAAGTAACACTTTCTGTTTATTATTAATGTCTAAGAGTTTCTCCTTTAGCTTCTTAATAATATCTTCATAACCTTCCCTTGCATGCTCTTGCCCAAACCCTTTTACCTGAACAAATGGTTGTTTATCATATTTAATTTTCATAAAGTTCTCCTTTCATTGATTGTTATAACAATATTACATTTCAAGTGTAATACAAATGTTATAACATTTAAATCTTTTTTATAAAGAAGATTTTAATAACTCTGTTCGTCTTAAGAGTGAAGAAAAAGATTGCCCTAAATTGGGGTAACCCTTACATGAAATGATTAAGGAACTAAGACGTGCTCTGTATTAATTCTTGTGTGTAAAATATAAACTATCATATTTAGTATCATACATAGTTGGCTCTTTAACATTGTTAACATAAAATGCTGTATTGGCTCCGGCTTCTGTTCCAAATTCATTATAAGCAGGCTGAAAATAATGGAATGTGTCTTTCATAAGTCCTGCAACTGCATAACTTGTAAGTCTTGTAGAAATCATAACTGCCTTATTATACGTTCTACATAAATCTGTTTGTGCTGAAATTATATTGTCATATTGCGACGGCAAGTCCCTGTGGTTTCCTATTCTAATTAAAAAACATTTTTCAATTTCTTGGTTATTAACCATCTCTTCAATCATAGCCGTAATTCCATTTGTGTAATCAGCTTTGGTAGTGTTATTGTCACCATCGGTTTCGCCTTGTAACCAAACCATAAAACAGCGTCTTATTCTATAACCATTAGCTTTCAACCATGTTTTAGCACTATCTAACCTTCCTATTGAATCATTAAGATATGCACCATTTGGTTGCCATGTGCTAATAGCAGAACCACCTTTTGATGCTGATATACCAACTATAGGTACTTTAGTATATTTGTAATAACTCTTCATGAATGAAGTTACTGGCGACCCTGTTTTCATTCCCACTTCTGCAATTCCACTTGCATTGTTTTCATTGACTCCAAATGGTTCCACCGCTTTATATAATTTAGTCGGGTCTGAAATTGCTCTAAATTCATAACCTTCACCATCATTTAAACTGGTTGCAACACTTAGGTCAGTTCCACGTCCAGCCATGTTCGATTGTCCCATAAACATCACTAAATCAACAGCTTTAGCTGAAACTATACAATGTTGTAATGATGTTACGGTCACTTTTATTTTTTTCATTCTACATCAACTCCAATTAATATATTTACATTATTGTATAATTATATCACAAACTATAAGGTTCAGTTTTTAAACTCGTGCTTGTTTGTTTTGCATATTTAAGTGAAAATTCGGAAGATATAAATAATAGTTCAAATAACATTGTTTTAATATTATACGTTTATAGTATCCAATCCCTAGTTCAGGTTTCATAATAGGTAGTACCAAATTATCATTAAATTAACAAATAAAGACTATGGGAATTATTATATCCGCATAGTCTTTATATACTATTAAATGGGTTTGATCTAGCAGTTTATATAAATTATTTGTTTATTTTCCGCTACTATAATCAAACAGGTTTAACGCCTAAAAAAGTCATTTTCACCGGTTGAATTGTATCATCCTCATTAAAGAAAAGTTTATCTACACACACAACCCTATGATTTGAATTTGTCTCTCCTAGTGGGCGTCTATGATATACTATATACCATTTATCTGTATTGGGCACATTTATCATTCCATGATGCCCTGCTCCTACCGCAACAGTATAATCTTTTTCTAAAATCTTTCCTTTTCGTATGAATGGTCCCTCAGGTGAATTTGATATTGCATAGGCTACGCAGTAATTATCCCCGCCCCAACCACCTTCCGACCACATAAAATAGTATTTATCATTCCTTGTTATCATACAAGGACCTTCTACATAATCCTTAGGAGTTATTTCCTTGATCCTTTGTCCATCATCAAACTTACCAATGCTAATCATATCTTCATTAAGTTTTACTATGTTACAATGACCCCATCCACCATAATAAAGATACATAGTTCCATCTTTGTCTTGAAAAACATGCGGATCAATAGGTTGAGCTCCATTATAAAACTGTTTTATTATGGGCTCCCCAAGTGCATCTTTGAACGGACCATTAGGAGTATCTGATACGCCTACACCTATGCCTCCTAATTCAAAATCACTTTGTATATCATTTGCCGCAAAATAAATATAGAACTTACCCTTAAATTCTATTGGTGATGGTGCCCATATTGCCTTTGTCACCCATGAAAAGTCTTTTTTTTCTAAAATGTTTTCTACCTTGGTCCATGTAATAAGATCTTTTGAAAAAAAAGCATCAAAATAAGTTTGCTCTTCATATGAAGCAGAATATGTTGGATAAATCCAGTATGTATCATTAAAGATTCTAGCTTCTGGATCTGCATACCATCCTTTAGATATTGGATTACCCACTTTACTTTTATTCATAAAATTAATTCCTCCTTAGAATAACTTTAAATTAATCTAGTATTGTATCTCAAGCGTTGAGGTACCTGGATTTTTTCTATTTTAAATATCTATAATAATATTGATGAAAATGGAGGATAACTAATGAAAAAGAATATTTATATGATAGGTATTTGTAT
>NZ_CALEVF010000088.1 GCF_937920395.1 uncultured Clostridium sp.
GATACTTCAATATCAAGTAATTTCGTTTCTTTTTCTTCTGGAGGAAATTTATAAGCTATAGCCCATTTCGGAACCTTTGAAGTATTTCCCAGTTCTCTTCTATCTTCCAAATTATTGATTTTTATAACAACTCCGTCAATATCGTATGCGAGGTTTCCTCTTTCCTCTCCTATAGCTTGAATAGCACTCCACACTTCATCAGCTGTTTTACATTTCACATAATTCTCAATGACCTTTATTCCCTGCTTTTTCAACCATTCATAACCCTCGGTATGTGTTTTAAATTCAATTCCTTTAATATCTTGAATATTAAAAATGAATAGAGATATTCCTCTCTCTTTTGTTATCTTACTATCTAACTGCCTTAATGTACCCGCAGCACAGTTCCTTGGATTTGCAAACACCTTTTTTCCTAATAACTCTTGTTGTTCATTAATTTTATCAAACGCATCGTTTGACATATATACTTCACCACGAATTTCTAAATATGGTACTTTCTCTTTAAGTTTCTTAACGACATCCTTAATTACTTTAGCATTTTCAGTGACATCCTCGCCTTGAATAATTCCGTCACCCCTAGTAACAGCTACAGTTAAGTTTCCATCTACATAGCGAAGGGCCATTGATAAACCATCAATTTTAAATTCAATAACAAATGTCGGATTATCCAGTTCCTCAATCATTTTATTTACATAATTATATACATCTTCTTTTGTAAATACGTCTTGCAAACTGAGCATTGGAACATTATGTTTTACGAGTACCCCACCTTTCCTTTTAGCACTTCCACCTACTCTTTGAGTTGGAGAATCTAAGGTAATAAGTTCTGGATGCTCTTTTTCTATCTCTTTAAGTTCTAACATCATTTGATCGTATTCATAATCTGATATTTCTGGATTATCCTGATTGTAATATCTATCACTATGATAATTAATTATACCTTTAATTTTATTAAGTCTATCTTCTTCATTCATCATATCATTACTCCTCTATACCTCTAGAAGCTGTTTTAATTTAAAATCATTACTATTTATAATCTACACCATTTACAAAAGATAACACACAACTTTTAGGCCTTTTGAATAAAATTACTAGCATTCTCACTAGCTATTTTACCCAAAATGCCTATACTACATTCAAATAATTACTATCCAAATAATAGTCCTCTTTTAACAAATCTTATAACATTTCTAGTGGTGCCTTACCTAACATCAATTTTTTTATTCCCATGTTATCAAATGCTATTGAAATTAAAGTATCACCATTTGAACTGGACTTTGATACTATTGTACCTACTCCAAATTTAGTATGCCTAACTTTTCTACCTACTGTAGCTTCGCTACCTATGTTCCTCATGCCATTATTAATAACATTCTCCCTATTAATACTTTGCTGACCTGAATTGTCCCCATGTGCCGTAGCTGAAACATAGTCTTGTGGCGCAGTTTTACTTAAGAGACCATGTGGATTATATCTTTGCGAATTCTTTGCATTTTTTCTCTTTAGCACCTGCGTAGTCCTATTTTTAGCACCACCTATGATTTCTTTTAAATCTGGAGAAATTTCACTAATAAAATCAGATGGTTGATAGCTTACATTTCTACCAAATACCATTCTACTTTCTGCAGAAGTTATATATAGTTTTTCTTCAGCCCTTGTTATTGCAACATAACACAAACGCCTTGACTCTTCCATTTCAGTTGGATTATTAATGGAGGACATACCTGGAAATATTCCATTTTCCATGCCTACCATAAATACTACTGGAAACTCTAACCCCTTAGCACTATGAACCGTCATCATTGCTGATGTATCAATAGTTTCATCAGGATCATCAGTGGTTGAGCCTAAACTTACCCCTTCCAAAAATGTTAAGAGTGATTTGTCTTCTGAAGTCCTTTCAAACTCTACAGCATCCGATACTAATTCCTTTATATTTTCAACTCTACTTTCATCTTCTGGTTCCTTAGAGTTTTCGAGTTGCTTTAGATATCCTGTATCTTCAATTATAGTCTTAATAAGCTGAGATACTGTAACCTCTTCATTTTTAGCCATAAAGTTATTCATAAGACTTACAAATTTACTTATAGATGATTTATTTCTAGTTGTAAGTGTAGGTATATACTCCACATCTAAAATCGCACTATACAAACATTGATCTATACCATTCGCAAATTCTTGAATTTTTTGAATAGTTGCATCACCTATATTTCTTTTAGGTACATTTATAATTCTCTTTAAGGCAATATCATCAAGCGGATTATTAATAAGCTTTAAATATGCCATTATATCCTTTATTTCTTTTCTATCATAAAACTTTAATCCTCCAACTATCTTGTATGGGATTAAATGTTTTCTGAAACTTTCCTCAAAAATACGTGATTGAGAATTCATCCTATATAAAATTGCAAAGTCTTTATAACTTCTATTTCCATCTGCCATCATTGTTTTAATCTGATTTGACACAAAGTTTGCTTCATCTCTATCTGTAAATGCTCTATATAAATTTATTTTATCGCCATTTTCTTTTTCAGTTCTGAGTGCCTTATCTTTTCTTTGAGAATTGTTTTTTATGACTTCATTAGCCGCCTTAAGTATATTACCCTTTGATCTATAATTTTGCTCAAGTTTTACAACCTTTGCTTTTGGATAATCTTTTTCAAAGTCTAATAT
>NZ_CALEVF010000089.1 GCF_937920395.1 uncultured Clostridium sp.
ATTTGGCCTAAAAATAACAAAGAAAAGGAGATGCCTCTTGAAATGATTTTTAAATAATTTTGAGACACCCCCTTATATATTACAAATTTTTAAAAGTAACCATCCAAGCAAATATACTATCAATTATATCTGGCTTAAGGAAAATGGTAGCTCATTTACTTTATGTTTCTTCACTTCTATTTTATTAGTCATTTCAAAGACTATAGAGGAGCCTTCAACTATATCTTTATAATCAATATATAATTTATTGTATGTCTTCTTGTTTATATATAAATTATCAATGTAGATATTATCTGTATTATTTTCTGATGCACTTATAGTGGTTTTCTTTCCATTAGATAAGTTTATTATTGCCCTAGTAACAAGAGGTGACCCGATCACATATTCTGTTGTTCCAGGGCAGAAAGGATAAAAACCAAGTGCACTAAAGACATACCATGCCGCCATACTTCCATTATCTTCATCTCCGGGTAGCCCGTTTTCACTACTATCGAAAGCTTCACCCATGATCTTACGAATCCAGTATTGGGTACTTTCAGGATTTCCTATAGTTGCATATATATATGGGACATGAAAGCTTGGTTGATTAGAAATCCCGCATTGCCCAAAATTCGCAGCAGCCATTTCAGTCATTTCATGTATCTCAATTTCATATTCGCCGACCCTATATAGAGGAGAAATATTGAAAAGCTCATCAATTTTTTCAATCATATTTTCCTTGCCTCCCATAAGCTTAGCAAGTCCAAGAATATCATGATAAACAGAAAAGCTACTTTGCCAAGCACCTCCTTCGCAATATTCACCACCCCAATCAAGGGGATGAAAGTTATCTTTCATATTTCCATTAATATCACGCCCTCTAAAGAAAAATGTTTTATAATCGAATAATGTTTTATAGTTATTAGATCTTTTGTAGAATAGATCTGATAGCTCATCTTTTCCAAGTAAGTTTGCTATTTGAGCGATACAAAAATCTCCATAAGCATCATCTACTGTATTATTGACGCTCTCTTTATATAGTTCTCTTGGAAGATATCCATACTTTATATAATCTTTTATGCCGACTCTACCATGCCTGGGGCTATCACTAGCAATTGTAGCGTGTTTTATCATACCTTCAAGAGCCTTTTCTAAATAGTCTCCAGATATAATACCTTTAACAGCACCATCTGCCAAAACAGCATCTATTAATGTTCCTGGCATTATCCCACGTTCACCAGGTGAAATCCATCTTGGTAGCCAACCCTCCTCTTTGTAGAAATTAATGAATCCTTGCAGAATTTCATTAAGTCTATTTGGAGTTAGAATTGCTAACAAGGGATATACGGTTCTATAGGTATCCCAAAAACCGTTGTCTGTATACATATAACCATTTCTTACAGATCCATCTGAGACGCAAGGATGAATAATTTCATTTTCTTTACTTATTTCATAAAACATTCTTGGAAAAATAAAGCACCTATAAAGATTGGTATAAAAAGTATTCATTTCTTCCTCAGTATTCATTTCAACTTCTATTGTAGATAATAAATCATTCCATTTTTGCTCAGCTTCTTTTTTTACGTCATAAAAGGACCTGTTGCCAATTTCTCTATTGAGATTTAACTCAGCCTGTTCTAGGTTAATAAAGGAGGTTCCCAGTTTTATCTCTACGGATTTTTCATTATCTAAATTGAAGGCAATGTTTATACCTGTGCCAATACCTTCGCCTTCTAATCCAGTTTTATAACTATTATCATTACTCGTAATTACAGTATTAGCTATATCAATTTCTTTATCAAATTTCATAATAAAGTAAAGTGCAAACTTATCACTAGCATCCCAAGCTAAGGCTTTTGTATAACATGAAAGTAATTTCTTTTTTGGATCAAGCTTAACCATTGTATAATAATTAAAAGGGATTATTGCAATTCTTGGTGTTTCCTCTGTTTCCCATATAACCCTTAGGGAAGCTCCTCTTTCCGTTGGTGAGAGCTCTAAATTAGCATTGTACCTTAAAAAATTAATCTTTAAATAATCTGGTTGCATTATACTTTCATTTGGCCTAAAGCCTGAGGCCCTATTATCTTCGGATATAAAGACATTGCCACACTGAGGTGAAATTATTATATGACCATAATCTCCCATCCAGGGACTCGGTTGGTGAGTAAGCCTTATTCCTTCTATTTGTCTGTGATTTGGATGGTAATACCACCCTTGTGCATTTCCTTCTGTTTGGGGACAAAAATTATTCATACCAAAAGGAGCTGTAACTAGAGGTAAGGTATTACCATTTGAGTATCGTGATGATGAATTCGTTCCTTGTTTAATGTTAACGTACTTTAGAAAATTCATTTTTAGTCACATCCATTCTTAAAATATTTTAAGTTTTATATTTGTATTTCTGAATTTTGAATGAGAAATTCCAGTTTTTGATTTATTGGAATTTAGGAAATAATGTTCATCATTAAAATTGTTATTTTCGAATATACCAAGATGTACTAAATGCTAATCGTATGAACCCGTTAATAT
>NZ_CALEVF010000090.1 GCF_937920395.1 uncultured Clostridium sp.
TATTACATATACAGTTGCAAATTGGATTAAAAAAGGTATTAGTATACATAATGGGGTAGAGTCAACAAAATCAATAAAACCCACGTTAAGGACTATAGTACCATAAACCTTCGTTTTTGGTACTTAAATATAAACGTTAGAAATAGTACACTTTTATACATGATTTTCAGTGCCAAAACTATTACATTTAAGGGGTAATGTTTTACTTCGCGCAAGAAATATAATTTTTGTGTATTCCATCCCCTTATGATAATTATTATAGAAATGGAGAATATGACTTATGAAAAAAATGTTCAAGTTATTAAAGACGTATTTAGTAATTGCTTTTGTATTGAGTTTTATTATTGTAATATATCTTATTGCTCAAATGGTAAGAAGTAACACACTACCAACCATTAACTTATTTTATATTTGTAAGGTTATATTTAGTTTGCTAACAATAACAGTTGGCTTAATAGGCGGATTAGCAATATTCGATTTTCTCATTGTAAAATCTGTAACATTACTATTTAAAGAGTTTAAATATGCTGATAAAAGTGGTAGAATTTGTTTGGTTATAGGATTAATATTGATGTTATTTCAAAAGATTGGTGAATGGACTCGGTAAATTTAAATTTAAGGAGTGATAAATATGGACTTATTACCAATAGGTTCTGTTATATTATTAAAAGAAGGAAAAAAAAGATTAATGATATATGGGATTAAACAATTTGTTAAGGAAAAAGATCAGATATATGATTACGTTGGTTGTTTGTATCCAGAAGGTAACATTAATCCAGAATACAATTATGCTTTTAATCATGAGGACATTGAGACAGTATATTTTGTTGGTCTTATAGATAATGAATTTGAACAGTTTAGAAAAAATTTAAAAGAGAATGAAGAACATCTTGTTAATGATGGTACTATTACGAAGGAATAAAAGTTAGGACTAATACATATTGGGTGTTTTTACATATGAATTTGTTTTCATAATAACAAAGCCTCTAGGATATAATTCTAGGGCTTTTTATTTAATATTAATGAGTGAAATAGTCTTATTTATTACAGTAGGAAGAATGTTACTGGTATTGAAGTTGGTGCAATAGGTATCAATATGAAAATACAACATTCTAAGGGAGTTAATGTTGCAAAGACAAGTAGCAAGACTAGTTCGCAAGATAATAATATACTAGATACAGCTTTGCAATGGGGTGAGAATCTTGGAGAACATCCTGTAAATAGAGGATTGGCTGTTTTGGGAGTTGGGCTTGGTGTACTTGGAGAATTTGGTTCAGGAGCAGTAGAATATTTTTCTGCAGGATTTGCAACTCCTGTTGCAGTACCATTAGCAGTTTTCTCTACAAATTCAATAGTAACATCAACTTCAGATTTAATATATATTGGCAGTGGACATAGTGAAAAACAAGGGAATATAAATATACTCAAATGGATTTCTGAGGGTACAGAGGAAATAATGGGTAAGGGTATAGACGAAGTAGCACATCTTCGTAAAAAGAACACTAATTTTGCCGAAGGAGGCAAAGTTGTTGGTGGAGGAGTTTTTGAAGTGGCTAATTTCTACATGGGAGTTAAAGGTGTGACCACTGGGATTAGTACAATTGCAGATAAATCTCATAGTTTAAAAGAAATAACAGATTTTGGAGATAGAATATTAACTCCTCTTACAGTAAGAGTAAACAATGTGTCAAAAGCTAAAAAGGTTGGTAAAGCTATAAGCATCGCAAATACAAACGCAAATTGGGCAAAAGCAATTAATGCTAGGATTAATAAAAAATAACTATAGATAAGGAGGGCATAACAAATGAAAAAAATGATTGGCTTGTTAAAGAAATATTTAGTGATTGGTCTTGTGTTAAGCAGTATTTTTGTTTCAGGGCTCATTTTATCTGCCCCGACACCAAACGTTGGCTTGTTTTATATTATAAAAATTATAGGGTGTGTATTACTAATGGCAGTAGTCTTCATACCTCTAATAGCAATTGCAGATTGGCTTATTATAAGGACTTATAAATCAATATTTAACGATTTTAAAAATGATGATAGAAGTGGTAGAATTACAATAATCATAGTAAGTATTGGGCTGTTTATTAAAATGATTTACGAATGGGATAGATAGACATTAATCTGAGAAAGGAGCGATAGATATGGAATTATTACCAATTGGTTCAGTTATATTATTGAAAGACGGAGACAAAAGATTAATGATATATGGGATCAAACAATTTAATGAGGAAAAAAATCAGTCATATGATTACGTCGGTTGCTTATATCCCGAAGGAAATATTAGTCCAAAATATAATTATGTTTTCAATCACGATGATATTAAGAAAATTTATTTTGTTGGATTTGTAGATAACGAATTTGAACTGTTTAGAAAAAATTTAAAGGAGGATGAGAAACAACCTGTTAATGATGCTTCTATTACGAAGGAATAAAAGGTAGCACTAATACATAGTAGGTATTTTTACATATGAATTTTTAAAAAATAACAAAGCTTCTAGGATATAATTCTAGGGCTTTTTCTTTAACAATAGTGAGTGAAATGGCCTTATTTATTAGATTTGCTACTGTAGAACAAATAACCGTGACATGAGTCAATTGAAGACATACAGAAATCAATAACAGGTATACATAATGTAATATGTGAATTTCACGAATTGGAAAGCAAGAATGCTACTGGTATTGCAGTTGGTGCAATAGGTATCAATATGGGAATACAACATTCTAAGGGAGATAATGTTGCAAAGACAAGCAGCAAGACGAGTTCAGAAGATAATAATATACTAGATACAGCGTTGCAATGGGGTGAGAATCTTGGAGATCATCCTGTAGATACTGGAATGGCTGTGT
>NZ_CALEVF010000091.1 GCF_937920395.1 uncultured Clostridium sp.
ATGTAAGTAATTCAAAACTTAAAGAAGGTAGTAAAACAGAATATGAAGACTTCGTAGAGGAAAAAACTATAAACAGTATGGTTCCTATATGGAGAAAGAATAAAAGTGAACTTACTGATGAAGACTATAATAATTTTTATGCTGAAAAGCACTATGGTTTTGACAAACCATTAAAGCATATTCATATAAGTGTTGATGGTGTTATAAGTTATAATTCTATTTTATACATTCCAGAAAAAACTCCATATGATTTCTATACAAAAGAATTTGAAAAAGGTCTAGAACTTTATTCAAATGGTGTTTTAATTATGGAAAAGTGTGCTGACTTATTACCAGACTATTTTAGTTTTGTAAAAGGAATAGTAGATTCAGAAGATTTATCACTTAACATATCTAGAGAAGTATTACAACATGATAGACAACTTCAACTAATAGCTAAAAACATTAAAAGTAAAATAAAAAATGAGTTAGATAGTTTACTTAAAAATGAAAGAGAAAAATATGAAATATTTTACAAGTCATTTGGAAGACAACTAAAATATGGTATTTACTCTGGTTATGGTAGCAATAAAGATACTTTGCAAGATTTGTTACTCTTTTATTCATCAAAGGAGAAAAAGAATGTTACTTTAGATGAATATGTTTCTAGAATGCCAGAGGATCAAAAATATATCTATTATGCATCAGGAGAAACTAACGATAGAATTGAAAAATTACCACAAATAGAAATTGTATCAGATAAAGGATTCGAAATTCTATACTTTACGGATGAGGTTGACGAATTTGCTATTAAAATGATATCTAAATACAAAGAAAAAGAATTTAAATCAGTATCAAGTGGTGATTTAGGAATAGATGTAGAAGAAAAAGAAAAACCATCAGTTGCTGATGATAAAGAAAACAAAGAATTATTTGAACATATGAAAACTACTTTGTCTGGGAAGGTTAAGGATGTTCGTGCATCAAAAAGACTTAAAAATTACCCAGTATGTTTATCAAATGATGGTGAACTCACAATAGAAATGGAAAAAACATTAAATTCTATGCCTAACAATGAAAATGTTAAGGCAGACAAGGTATTAGAAATAAATATAAATAATGATATGTTTAAAGTACTTAAGAGCTGTTATGATACTGATAAAGATAAATTAGATTTATATACTAACATATTGTATAATCAAGCGTTACTTATTGAAGGATTACCAATTAGTGATCCAGTAGAATTTACAAACAATATATGTAAAGTGATGGTATAACTTAAGTATAATTTTAATGATATTTGAAACATAATTATGGGCAATAAATGGATGATAATTCATTTATAGCTCATTTTTACTAGTGAATGAAAGTTGTTAAATGTACCAATTAAACACTATAAAGGAGGGTAAGACTTATTATAAAACTTATTGCAACGGATATGGATGGTACATTATTAAGTGATACAGGTAATATAAATCAAAAGATATTTGGTTTGATACATGATTTGAATGATAAGAATATTAAATTTGCAGCAGCAAGTGGTAGATTTTATTCACAACTGAGTGTAAATTTTAAAAAAGTTAATACAAAAATGATATTTATTGCTCATAATGGGGCACTTATTAAGTATAATCACCAAGGAAAGACATTGTATTCAAATAATATTGCTAAAGAAGAAATAGAGCATGTTATAAATTTGAATCCGAAGCTGGGAGAAGAAGTATTTTTAGCAGGAGAAAATGAGGCATTTTTAGTAAATCCATCAAAAGTTATTTTTAATGAACTTACAGGTGTTGATGTGCCTGTAGTAAAATTGAGTTCTTTTAGTGAATTAAAAAGTCCAATATATAAAATTACTTATTATATGGCAGGTGGTGTAACTTCAGCTATAGTGAATCATTTGAAAGAAAAATTGGATGATAAACTTGAATTTGTTGTATCTGGTGGTAAATTTATAGATATAATGAATAAAGGTATAAGTAAGGGAAGTGCTATAAAAATACTTCAGGAAAAATTTAAAATAGATCAAAAAAGTACAATGGTTTTTGGTGATTATTATAATGATTTGACTATGTTTAAAGCTGCTCATTATAGTTATGCAATGAAAAATGCACCAGAAGATGTGAAGGAACATGCAAAGTTTATTGCAGAAAGTAATAATAATGATGGAGTTTATAATGTTATAGCATTATTATAGTATAAAAATAAATTAAAGAAGGAGATATTATATGATTACAATAGTTGCAAAGAATACAATAAAACAAGGAAAAACAGAGGAATTTAAGAACTTAGCGGAAAAACTCATTAACGAAAGTAGAAAAGAAAAAGGTAATGTATCATACAATTTATATCAAGATTCCAAGGATGGCAATGTATTTACATTCATTGAAGAATGGGAAAATGAAGAGATAATTAAGAGTCATAACGGTTCTAAACATTTTACGTCTATTGTGCCAAAGTTTGGGGACTTGATAGCAAAACAATCAGAGATAAATTTATATAAAAAAGTAAAATAATAAGGATGCTTAAATGAAAAAAGTAGTTAAGATTAAAAATGTTACAATTGGTGAGGGCCTTCCAAAAATTTGTATTCCAATGGTAGGAGAAACTCTGTCAGAACTATTAGAGGAAGCAGAAAATTTAAAAAATATTGATTATGATGTTTTAGAGTGGCGTGTAGATTTTTTTAGAGACGTTACAAATATAGATAAAGTAAAGCATGCGTTGCAATTTATTCGAGAATTAATAGGTGAAAAGCCAATTATATTCACCTTTCGCACGGCTAAAGAGGGTGGGCACAAAGAGGTTACAACTGCATTTTATGTTAAATTAAACAAAGCAATTGCCCTTTCAAAACTTGTTGAGGTTATAGATGTTGAGTTATTTAAGGATGAGAAAGATATCTTGAAATTAGTAAATGTAGCACATGATAATGGTGTAATGGTTATTATATCAAATCATGATTTCAAAAAAACACCTACGAAGGATGTAATTATATCTAGGTTATTTAATGCCCAAAAATTAGGAGGAGACATTCCTAAAATTGCAGTAATGCCTACTTGCACTTCGGATGTAATTACACTGTTAGATGCAACTCGTATTATGAATGAAAGATATGCAACTGGTCCAATTATATCAATGTCAATGGCAGGAAAAGGTATTATTAGTAGATTGTCAGGTGAGCTATTTGGTTCAGCATTAACATTTGGTACTGTTAAAAAGAGTTCCGCACCAGGACAAATTTCGGCTGTAGAACTACGTAAAATCATAATGTTATTACATAACAATTTGTAAAAATATTACAAATATAGTAAAAGGAAAAGAACTACTTAATTTGAGTGGTTCTTTTTTTGTTGTATAGATTAGCGACTATTTAATTACAGGTGAATTATTATTTTGAATATTATGTCGATATAAATATAGAATCTATTAAGATTTGCTGAAAGAGAACGATGAATAGTGTAAACGTTATTATAATATAGGATTAGATTAACTATTATAAAATATAAAAAAGAAGGGAGTGACTATGATGAGAAAAATAAGCACTAAAATAATTGCATTAAATGTTTCAGTAGTATTATTAACTGCACTTTTAATTGGAGGATTTGCTACATACAGAATGTCAGTCCTTAGTAAAAACACTATAACAACAATTGATACTACAGTTAGGAAAGATTATGATGAAAAAATTAAATATCAAGTTGAAAATGTTATAACAATGCTTGGAGGTATTGATAAAAAATATAAATCAGGAGAAATAAGCTTGATAGAAGCTAAAAAACTTGGGGCTGATTTAATACGTGAGATGAAATATGGAGAGGGTGGTTATTTTTGGGTAGATACAGTTGAGGGAGACAATGTGGTTCTTCTTGGTGGTGTATCTGAAGGTAAAAACAGATATGATTTAAAGGACGTAAAAGGCAAAAGTATGATTAAAGAAATTATAGAAAATGGTTTAAAAGATGGTGGTGGATATACAGATTATTGGTTTGCTAAAAAAGGTGAAACAGTTGCATCTCCAAAGAGAGGATATAGTAAGGTTTTTAAGGACTTTAATTGGGTTTTAGGTACAGGAAACTATGTTGACGATATTGACAAATTTGTTGGAAACGAAAAAGCTGTTCTACTAAAAGCTTTTATAAATAGTGTAATTAATTTTATAATTTTAGCAGTTGTTTTTATTGGATTATCAATATTAATATCATTTTATTTTAGTAAGAAAATATCAAATCCTATTTTAAAGATAAGTAAGCTTGTAGATAAGACTGCAAAACTTGATTTATCATATGATAAAAATTCTGAAATGATTTTAAAATATAAAGATGAAACAGGAATTATTGCAAAAGCAGTTATTGATCTACGAAGTTCACTAAGAGAAATAATTGCTAATTTGAAGGAAAATTCAATAGACGTACTTCAATATTCAAAAACTATGACACTGGTTACTAATGAAACCGTTCAATCAATAGACGCTGTATCTGTAGCAATTGAAGAATTAGCAAAAGGCGCTACAAATCAAGTACAGGATTCGCAAAGTGGTGTGAATGAACTTACAAGTCTTGCACTTGAAATTAGTACTGCTGTAAATAGTTCTGGATTATTAAAAAATTATTCTAACGAAACTAAGTCAGTTAACGCACAGGGACTTAACTCTATGAAGTTACTTACTGAAAAATTCAAGGAAAGTAGCAATTCAAATGATGAAGTCGTAAATAATATATCTAAACTTCAAAATAAATCAAACTCTATCGGAAAAATTATAAATACGATAAAAGAGGTAGCAGAACAAACCAATCTATTGGCATTAAATGCTGCAATTGAAGCTGCTAGAGCTGGTGAAGCTGGAAAAGGGTTTGCAGTAGTAGCTGATGAAGTAAGAAAGCTTGCTGAAACAACTGCAATAGCCACAAATGAAATTACAAGTATGATTGGTGAAATTCAAGGAGAAATCAGTGATGTAACAATGAATATAAAAAAGAGCGTAAATATTAATAAAGAGGCGAATATATCTATGGATTTATCACAAAAATCATTTAATATTATAGAGAAATCTATTACTAATATGATTACTCAAATAGATGCTTTGGTTTCAAATATTAATAAGGTAGATAAAAATAAAGATAAGGTATTGTTATCTATAGAAGGAATATCCGCAGTGTCTGAAGAATCTGCTGCTTCAACGCAGGAGATAGCTGCTTCTATGGAGGAGCAAACCAGTGCAATGGAGGATATATCAAATACAGCAGTCAATTTTGAGAAGATTGTATCTAAGCTAGATGCAATAGTACAAAAATTTATATTGTAATATAATAAAAAAGAGCCTATGGGCTCTTTTTTATTATATAAATTATTTGCTGTTTTTATTTCCTCGAAATCCATAATTAGTTGAAACAGATCTTCCAATACTATTAATTTTACCTGTTATGCATCCCCTACAATGAGAGGGGGTATCTCCAGTACAAATTTTACCTGGGTACAGCGCATAATATTTTCTGTATTCACCTTCTGTAACATTAGGCATAACTACATTGGCACCACTTTGTAATGCCATTAGTCTTCCGTTTTTATTTAAGGATTCCATAGCAGTTGTTGCTGGTATATTAATATCTGGTAGAAGCAACCGGGTTATAGCCATAACTTTAAGAGACATAATTAGTTCACGTCCAACGCAATTTGCAAGAGGTGTGTCTTCATTGGGAATAAAAGGTCCTATACCTAACATGTCAGCATTAATCTCTTTGAAAAACAATATATCATCTGCATATGATTCAATTGTTTGGTTTGGCAATCCGACCATAACACCTGTTCCTACTTCATAACCTAATTTTTTTAGATCCCTTAAACAATTAAGTCTGTACTCATGACTCATACCTGGGTCCAGTTCTTCATATAGTTTCTTATTTGTTGTCTCAATTCTTAAAAGATATCTATCAGCACCAGCGTCTCTAAAGGCTTTATATTCATCATAAGTTTTTTCGCCTATACTTAAGGTTAGAGCTAAACCTAAAGCTTTGATATCTTTTATTATACTGATGATTTTATCAACAGTATAATAATCATCTTCTCCACCTTGAAGTACAATTGTTTTATAACCAAAAGACTTAGCTTTAGTTGCAAAGTCTAAAATTTGTTCATGTGTTAATCTATATTTAACTAGATTTTTATTATCTCTCCTAAGTCCACAGTAAAGACAGTTGTTCTTACATATATTAGTAAATTCAATAAGACCTCGAAGCTGAACCGCGTCACTTACATATTTTTTTCTAACTTGATCTGCAGCATCAAATAATTCTTGGTTTACATCATTACTACTTAAGAGATCAATTATTTCTAGTTTAGTTAAGATATGTTCTATTTTTGCTTTGTTTATTATTTCAAACAATTTAATCATTATTTGCACCTCCTATGTTTTTGCTTAAGTTATTTAGAGTACAAAATAATTATAGAGTATTTTGTCACTAACGTATAGTGTTAAGAGTATCATAATATTATACAAAATATATGTAAATATAAAACAAAGAAAATATTTACATATATTTTAAATTTAGAGATATACTAGTTAAATATATATTTAACTAATAAGTGCTATTTTTTAGAGAAAAATAAAAATTAATATTATTGACTTAACTTGAGAAAAATGATAATATTAAAACATGGTAGATTGCATGCAATTAAATTGAGAATAATAAAATTAAAAGGAGATTATATATGAATAAAGTTAATATTTATACAAGTAATAGTTGCGGATTTTGTCATTTAGCTAAGGAATTTTTTGAAGAAAATAATATAGAATATACAGAGCATAATATTTCAGAAAATTTAGAAGCAAAAAAGGCGCTTATAAAAAAAGGCTATAGGTCAGTACCGGTAATTGATATTAATGGACAAGAAATGGTTGGGTTTGATAAAGAAAAAGTGGTTGCTATATTAGGACTTTAAAAGTAATAAATATACATGCCATAAGGGGGAGCTAGAAATAGCTTCTTTTTATGGTCATATAAAATAATACTTATAGTTAAAATTAAAAAGTATTGACATGGATAATATTAGCTGATATAATATTGAAAGTAGTCACTTAGTGACGGATATATAACATTAATTGGTCTTTGAAAATTAAACAGAAAAATAGGTAAAGAAATGAAATAACATTTTATTTTAACCAGTCAATTACTTTAGTA
>NZ_CALEVF010000092.1 GCF_937920395.1 uncultured Clostridium sp.
GAACTTCTCCAAAATTCAATGGAATGAAGATCTATATTCATTATTTTTGCCACATCTATTAAATTATTTTTCCCAGTAGCTGAAAGTAAAGTATCGTAATCACGCTTAAAGGAGTCTCCAGATTTTAGATACTTTGCATATAAACCTTTTGAGAACAATAAACCAAAGGCATAAGGAAAGTTGTAGAAATTACTGGAAGCATCGTAATAGTGAGGTTTACAAACCCACATATATGGATGCAAAAAGTTTTCGTCAAGACCTTTGCCATAAGCAGCCTTTTGAGAGTTTAACATAATTTCTTTTAATTCATTTACAGAGAGTGAACCATTTTCACGACGTTTAAAAAGTTCGGTTTCAAATAGGTAACGACTTAAAATATCTACAATAACTTGAGCACTACTAGATATATCATTTTCAAGTATTACAAAGGATTCTTCCTTTGTTGCACTATCTAATGCTGCATTACTTATAAGCGTTTCACAAAAGATTGAGGCAGTTTCTGCAATAGGCATAGGATAATCACTGTTTAATGCAGATTCCTTAGATAAACACAAACCATGATACCCGTGACCGAGTTCATGAGCAAGAGTTGATACGTCATTAAAACTTCCTGTAAAGTTAGATAAAATTCTACTTTCTTTAATGCAATGCAAATTAGAACAAAATGCACCACCGAGTTTTCCTTCTTTTGGTTCAGAGTCAATCCATTTATGTTCAAAGGCATTATCAGCATAATTTGCTAGCTTATCACTAAACGTTCTAAAGTTTTTAACTATAAACACTCTTGCCTCGTCTAAGGTAAAGTGCATATTTACGTTTCCGACTGGTGCAAATAATTCATAAAAAGGAAGACCACTCGAATGTCCTAATAGTTCGGATTTCTTTTTAAAATATTTTTGAAAAGAAGGAAGACTTTCCAACATAACGCTTAGCATAACGTCTAAAGTTTCTTTATCCATTCTAGAATCTTCAAGTGTATTTTGTAGGACGGATTCATATCCACGAGCATAGCTTAATGTAATAACTTCACCTTTGATGGAGTTTAAGGCAGAAGCTGATGATTCTGCTATTTTATCATAAGCTTTAAGTTCTGATTCAAAGGCATTTTTACGAATGTTTTTATCTTTATCATAGGCCATGTTTCTAACTATGGATAGTGGAAGCTTTTTAGTTTCACCATTTATGGTAATATCAACTATTAGATTCGAGGATAAAACATTTTGAAGTCTAGACCAGGCATCCGATCCACTATTTTTCATTTTAGCCATGAGTGACTCCTGGGCATCATTAAGCAAAAACTTGGCGTTTTTAGCTAACTCTTTTAAATAATAACTATGTGATTTTAAAAGAGGGGAATCCTCAATTAAAGAATTTAAATCTTCTATCGAATTTAACCATTTTGAAAATATAGTAGTGGGTTTAGCAAGCAATGCCAGTTTAAAAGCTATTTTTTCTGATATCTTACTTGAAACTTCATTTTTTGTATCCACGCTTGTTGATAACTCTGCATAATTATATAGTTTGTTAACAAGGTCATTAAATTTATTCTCAAAATTAATATAAAATTTAATTTTCTCTTTTGGATTGTTTGGATTATTACAATTTTCTAATGTCCATTTATTTATATATTCTATAGAATTTTCAAAAGAAACCATATCATCCTTAAATTCTTTGCTCTCGAAAGATGAGTAGAGCTCGTTTAAACTCCAATTCATATCCATATCAATTCCTCCATTTACATAATTTTATATATAAAATATATTATACCACATTTTATATATAAAATACTCTATCGAAAAACGGAGATATATATGTTAAGATATTGTCAAAAAATAATCTTAAAAAAAAAGCAGGAGTTACCCTACTTTTTACTTGAAAATATATTTCTTACAATAGTTAAAATATCTACTATGTATACTAAATATTTTTGAAAAGATTCAGTTGAATTAAGAGTACTAGCAGTTTTTTTAACTACGACTTCAGTAACATCTTTTACATTGTCGGTTATCTCAAACCAATTTTTAAATGTTTTTGGTAGTACTGATAATATCTCTTCAATATCATCTTCGTTTCTTTTAATAATTGAATTTACACTTGTTATAGTTTTAATAAGCTTTAATAATCCGACTATAAGTATAATTAAAATTATTATACCAAGAAAAATTAATAAACCTTCACCTAATTTAAAAAAATCCACATACATAATAGCACCACTATTCCTTATTTGTTTTGTCAGATACGTCAGATTGTTCAGTAACAGCAGATACATCTTCTACGGTATCTTTTGAATCGGTAATTACGTTTGAAGATTTATCTTGATTTGTTACTTTTTTTTCATTCAAATAGTCTGATATTTTTGCTTTAGCATCAATTAGATTTTCTTTAGCATCACTAACTTTATTGTCAATGTTTTCTTTAAGTACTATACTTTTTTCTTTGAAATTGTTTTTAAGCTCTTTTGATGAATCAACAATATCTTTTCTAGTTTCTTTACCAGATTTAGGTGAAAAAAGTAAACCTCCAAGTAAACCACTAAGACTACCAGCAGCGGCACCTAAAATCACCTTTTTAGCTGTTTTTATTTTTGACTTTCTTTGTATTTCTTTTTTACGGCTTATAAACCAATTTGAAAATATCATAAATTTTTCCCTCCTTCAAAGTTAAAAATCTTATATATATGTTATATATTATACATTATATGCGAATTATTGTCAATATTATAAAGAAAAATGTAGAAAAATAATATTAATAAGCAAATTATAGAAAAAGTATATTTTAAAATATAAATATTATTTAAAAAATAAAATAAGGAAAATATAGTAAGATTATTCTGTGCGTCTCTATAGTATTTATATAAGAACTTTTCGTTTCCTTAAAATACTAATTATAATTAATGCAAAACATCCGCCAATAAGTGCAGTTATAAGCTGTGGTATTCCCATAGTAATTACTAGTTTGTTAACTATTTTCGTAGGTATGTTTAGTTCAAATAAGGGAATAAGTTTTGAGGCTGAAATAGATAAAAATATATATTTTACAAATGATCCAATTATAATTCCTAAATATTGTCCATATTTACCTCGCTTATTTAAAATTATAAAACTAAGTACAAATAATATGTTAGAAATGATTATAAAGGGAATGAAAGGCCCTAAGGGACTAGCAAGTTGACCTGTAAGATATGCAAGCAAAGGTGTTAAGGAACCGACGAGTACTCCATAAGTACTACCACAAATTACAGCTGTAATTATAAGGATAGCATTAACAGCAGGTCCAACAAAAAATTGGCTTATTCCAGGAAAGTTTTTTCCAACTACTTGAAATACTATAGCAAGTGCAAGAAAAAGACTTGATTTTATTAAAGCATTAACATTTGTATGTTTCATAATATCCACTCCTAAATTGTTATACACATTAATTATACCATAATATTGTATTATTTGTAATAATATCAATAAGTGATAATCTAATATTAGACATTAATCTATTAATAATTTAACAATAAGCTATCATTAACCTAAATATTAAAAAAGAAATGAATATAATATAAAAAAATATAATTTTAATTAGTGTAACATTTGTTACGGACTTTTAATGTATCAGAAAGTATAATAAAGGTAGTTCATGACATTAAATTAGCTGTTATGAAGTTAAATAGTAAAATAATAAATTTTAATATATGGAAGATAATTAGTGTGAATTGTTGTCTATCCAAAAACAGGGGGAATTTATAATGGGTATGTTTTGTTATCAATGTCAAGAAGCTTCAAAGGGTACAGGTTGTACGATACGTGGAGTTTGTGGTAAAACAGATGATGTAGCTAATATGCAGGATTTATTAATCTACGTTCTAAAAGGAATATCAATTTATGCTACAAGAGCAAGAGAACTTGGAGTAGAAAATAAAGAAGTAAACAAATTTGTAGTAACTGGTTTATTTATGACTATAACAAATGCCAATTTTAGTAAAATTAGATTTGTAGAAGCAATAACTAAGGCATTAGAATTACGCGAGGTAATTAAAACTGAACTTGTAAATGCTGGTGGAGTAATAGATGCCAATTTACCTGAATGTGCAACATGGATAGGCACACCGTTAGAATATGAAGCTAAGTCTATAGAGGTAGGAGTTCTTAAAACAGAAAATGAAGATATAAGATCTTTAAGAGAACTTGTAACTTATGGTATTAAAGGAATGGCAGCTTATGCTGATCACGCATTCAACTTAGGATATGAAAACAGTGACTTATATGCATTTATGCAAAAGGGTTTAGCTCAAACTACTGATGACACTTTATCCGTTGATGAACTAGTTGCACTAACACTTGAGTGTGGTAAATATGGGGTAGACGCTATGGCATTACTTGATAATGCTAATACTACGACTTACGGTAATCCAGAAATTACAAAGGTAAATATCGGAGTTCGCAATAACCCAGGAATATTAATTAGTGGACATGATTTAAAGGATATGGAAGAATTATTAAAACAAACAGAGGGTACAGGGGTAGATGTATATACTCATAGTGAAATGTTACCAGCAAACTATTACCCAGCATTTAAAAAATATACTCACTTAGTAGGTAATTACGGAAATGCATGGTGGAAACAAAATTCAGAATTTGAAAGTTTTAATGGACCAATACTTATGACAACAAACTGTATTACTCCTCCAAAAGATTCTTATAAAGAGAGAGTTTATACAACTGGAGCATCTGGATTTGACGGAATGAACCATATAGCTGATGGAAAAAATGGAGCAGCTAAAGATTTCTCTGCAATAATTGCGCATGCAAAGAAATGTAGTGCACCAACTGAAATTGAAAGAGGAGAAATAGTTGGAGGATTTGCTCATAATCAAGTAATAGCACTTGCTGATAAAGTTGTAGAAGCTGTTAAAACAGGAGCAATTAAAAGATTCTTTGTAATGGCTGGTTGTGATGGTCGTATGAAGGGACGAGAATACTATACCGATTTTGCTAAAGAATTACCAACTGATACGGTTATTTTAACTGCAGGTTGTGCTAAATATCGATATAATAAGTTAGAGCTAGGAGATATTGGTGGAATTCCTAGAGTTTTAGATGCTGGGCAATGTAATGATTCATACTCATTAGTAGTTATTGCAATGAAACTTCAAGAAGTATTTGGATTATCTGATATAAATGAATTACCAATAACATATAATATTGCATGGTATGAACAAAAAGCTGTAATAGTATTATTAGCATTACTTCACTTAGGTGTTAAAAATATTCACTTAGGACCAACACTACCTGCATTCTTATCTCC
>NZ_CALEVF010000093.1 GCF_937920395.1 uncultured Clostridium sp.
AATAATTGGGAAAATTAGGATATATACCTCTAATTAGAAATGAAAACATACTTTATTGCAGAAAATATTAGCAAAAGTGTTTTTAAGAATGTGTATTAATTAAGAATTTTGTTCCAGTTGAATAAAAAATGGCAGCAAAAATATACCTGTTCAGATCGTTCCTTTTTTACGAAACCCTGACGGGTAAGAAATTTAACTATATTAAAGATAAATTGACCTATACAACCTGTTTTTCTATTATAAGTTGTTGTGAAAGTTCAATTAGCTTTTGCCATTTTCCTGGCATAGTAGGAATCTTTTCAAGTTCAGGGATTGAGTTTAATGGTCCCCAATAAGCGTAGCTATGAGGACGGAGAAAGTTGTAATATGCTACAAACAATGCCAAGTGCGTATTGGAACCTTCTTCACTGCCAAAGCCATTTGTAACTCTATAGGAAAATTTAAAAGTTCTGTTGAGACGCTCTATTATTTGTTTTAGCCAACGATACTCAGTTGATATAGGATCAGAGTTAGTAAGCCCTATTACTTGAATTACATTAAAGTCCATGCCGTTAAGTTTAAACTGTTGCTCAGCAAGCTTATATGCGGTATAGCCATCAGCAACGAATTTAAGAGACTTGCCGGGAAACTCTTTAAACTTATTAAATGCCATACGCATAGTTAAAATACAAGGACCAGTATCACGACTAAAAGAGGCTTGGTATCCTAAAATTGATTTTTTGATGGCATCCATAACAAGCCAGATATATTGATGAACTCCTTTTACTTTAGTATAGGTTTCATCAGCGGCAAGATAATTAGTGGGCTTATAATCATAGTTGTCCACATAGGGTTTGACAAAAGCGGCAGCTGCAATGGCGTATCTACTAACCATGACATGAGATATTTTGACCCCATGGATTTCCCAAAGAGCAAGCGCCGTACGGCGTGTAGATAGTCCCAAATTAACGTTATATGTTAGACAAAGTCCCATTACATGTGAAGAAAAATTTCTGAACTTGAGGCTAGTAGCGCCTTTTGGCATCGAAGATAAATCTACATCAAAATAATTAGTGGTAAACTCACGGTAAATGTAATGTAGCTTAAATTTGTGTTTATCTTTCTTATATTCCTTAATGTCTTCAAGTGAAAGACTTGCAAGAGAGTGTAGGTAATAAGTACATTTTTTATTAATACATTTATGGACATAAAAATTCTTGCGCTCCTTCGTTTTACTTAGAGCATGTCCACAAAATGGGCAGATGAGTTTTTCGGTTTTAAAATCATCTTTGTTTTTATTAAAATGCATATCACAAACTTTGCACCAAAGCTGCCCGCGGCCTCCGGCGTTATCATAGATGTAGGTGTGCGGAGCACCACATTGAGGGCATATAGTATCAGATGATATAGGATGTTTCCCACGAGAATTGACAGGCTTTTTATCTTTGCCATTACTGATTTTATACTCAGCTAAGAGTTGCTTGTAATCTAGCTTTTTGAAGGTCTTAATAATTGGTAATTTATCTACAGTAAGCTTTTTATATTTAGGACTTGTCATATCGTATTTCAAAACCTTTAGTGGTATATTTTTAGCAATAAAAACAAGTAAATGTTTAATTTGAGAAAGTAATACTTGA
>NZ_CALEVF010000094.1 GCF_937920395.1 uncultured Clostridium sp.
TTAAGTGGGAGGATTTTAAATCCGATTACCACAATATAGGAGGTATAAATTCATGGCTAAGAAAATAACAGGGATGATAAAACTTCAACTTCCTGCAGGGAAAGCTACTCCGGCACCACCAGTTGGACCAGCACTTGGACAACACGGTGTTAATATCATGGGATTCTGTAAAGAATTTAATGCAAAAACTGCTGATCAAGCAGGCATGATAATACCAGTAGTTATAACAGTATATCAAGATAGATCTTTTAGTTTTATACTAAAGACTCCACCAGCAGCTATATTATTAAAGAAAGCAGTTGGTTTAGAAAGCGGTTCTGGTGTTCCAAACAAAACCAAAATTGCTACAGTTTCTAAAGCTAAAGTAAGAGAAATAGCAGAACTTAAGATGCCAGATTTAAATGCTGCATCAATTGAAGCTGCTATGAGTATGATAGCTGGAACAGCAAGAAGTATGGGAATAGTTGTAGAAGAATAATTTTGAATTAATTACGTGGGAGGTAAAAACCGTTATTACCACGAAGGAGGATACTATTATGGGAAAAAATTACAAAGAAAGCGCAAAGCTTATTGATAAAAGTGCTTTATATACACCAAAAGAAACTATGGACCTTGTAGTAAAAACATCTAAAGCTAAATTCGATGAAACTATAGAACTTGCTATCAGTCTTGGTGTTGATCCAAGACATGCAGATCAACAAGTCAGGGGTGCAGTAGTACTTCCTTATGGAACAGGTAAAAGTGTTAAAGTTTTAGTTTTTGCTAAAGGCGATAAAGCTAAAGAAGCAGAACTTGCTGGAGCCGATTTTGTTGGAACTGATGAATTAGTTGATAAAATTCAAAAGGAAAATTGGTTTGGATTTGATATAGTTGTTGCTACACCAGATATGATGGGTGTTGTTGGTAAATTGGGTAGAGTGCTAGGACCTAAAGGTTTAATGCCGAATCCAAAATCAGGAACAGTTACTTTTGATGTTACTAAAGCAATAAATGAAATTAAAGCTGGTAAAGTTGAGTATAGAGTTGATAAAACTTCTATAATCCATGTAGCCATTGGAAAAAAATCTTTTGGAGCTGAGAAATTAATAGCTAACTTTCATGCATTAATGGAAGCAGTAGTTAAAGCTAAACCATCAGCAGCTAAAGGACAATATTTAAAATCAGTATCAGTTTCAAGCACTATGGGACCTGGAATAAAAGTAAATCAGGCTAAAGTCTTAGATTAGTATAGACAAATAGGCTTAAACGTGGTATGATTTTTAAAGTAAAATAAATGATATTCCGTAGATAGTAGGTGCGAAAGCATAAAAGATAACATACCTGCCGAGGATTCCAATAAATGTACTTATGTACAGATATTAGATCTCTTCGTGTCTACGGAGAGATTTTAATTTTCTTATAAAGCAGTTAAAAACTGTTAGGAGGTGTATATACAGTGTTGAGTAATAATAGACAATTAAAAGAAGTGAAAATAGCAGAAATAAAAGAAAAATTAGCAAAAGCTAAAGGTGTAGTACTTAGTCAATATCAAGGTCTTAATGTAGAAGAAGATACAGAGCTAAGAAAAAACCTTAGAGAAGTTGGGGTAGAATATAAAGTATATAAAAACACTTTAGTTATTCTAGCAGCTAAGGAATTAGGAATTGAAGGTATAGAAACTTATTTACAAGGATCTATTTCATTAGCATTTGGATATGAAGATGCAACTGTTGCAGCTAGAATTTTAAAGGAGTTTGCAAAAACTCATAAAAAATTAGAACTTAAAGCAGCTTTAATTGAAGGTAAGATATTCGATAGCGCAGAAGTTAACGCTCTAGCATTAATACCATCAAGAGATGTTCTTATTGCAAAATTACTTGGAAGCTTCAAGGCTCCATTATCAAATCTTGCATACTTATTGAATTCAATTAAAGAGCAAAAGGAATCAGCACAATAATATATTAAATATTATGTGAGGATACATAGCTAATTAATTTAATTGTTTTAAATCAGACCTTCTATGAAGGTGATTACGCCTTGTGTAGAGGCAAATACAAATATATATATATGAAAAAAATTCGGAGGTGCATTTATAATGACAAGAGAAGATATTATTCAAGCTATAAAAGATATGAGTGTTTTAGAATTAAATGAACTAGTAAAAACTTGCGAAGAGGAATTTGGAGTAAGTGCTTCAGCACCAGTTGCTGCTGCAGGAGCTGCTTCAGCTGTAGCTGAAGAAAAAACTGAATTCGACGTAATACTTAAAGAAGTTGGACCTAACAAAATTAAAGTTATTAAAGTTGTTAGAGAATTAACTGGACTAGGACTAAAAGAAGCTAAAGATATAGTTGACGGAGCTCCAAAAACTATAAAAGAAGCTGTAAATAAAGATGATGCTGCTGCTATGAAAGCTAAACTTGAAGAAGTTGGCGGAGTTGCAGAAGTAAAATAATTTTATTATAAAAGAAGGGTACTTTTATATAAGAGTGCCCTTTTTTAAAATGTTATGTTGACATAGAAATATAATTATGATAATATAGCGTAATGTAAGAAAACTAGCAATTTTACATTAAAATAAATGTAATTACTGGTTATTGTGAATTAAATTAACAAATAAGGTTATAATAATATGATAAGTGTCTGAATCCAGAAGCATAAGGTCCTAATGGAAAGTGTGTTTTTGGTTATTTTAGTTTATACAAGGGGTGAAAGCTGATGGTACATCCTGTCCAACTAGGTAAGAGAACAAGAATGAGTTTTTCAAAGATTGCAGAAGTAACTGATATGCCAAATTTAATTGAGATACAGTTAGATTCTTATGATTGGTTTTTGAAAGAAGGACTTCAAGAAGTTTTTGATGATATAAATCCTATTCAAGATTATACGGGAAATCTTGTTCTAGAGTTCGTAGGATACAAACTTGATATAGAAAATATTAAGTATACTGAAGAACAATGTAAAGAAAGAGATACAACTTACGCAGCACCTTTAAAAGTTAAGGTTAGATTGCGTAATAATGAAACAGGTGAAATCAAGGAGCAAGAAGTCTTTATGGGAGATTTCCCATTGATGACACCACAAGGTACATTTGTTATCAACGGTGCAGAAAGAGTTATAGTAAGTCAATTGGTTAGATCACCAGGAGTTTATTATAATTATTCAGTTGATAAAACAGGAAAAAAACTATACTCAGCTACTGTAATTCCAAATAGAGGAGCTTGGCTTGAGTATGAAACAGATTCTAACGATATAGTATATATTAGAATTGACAAGACTAGAAAATTACCAATAAGTATCTTAGCAAGAGCTATGATGGATAATGGTAGTGATTTAGACTTACATCAATTGTTAGGTGAAGAAGAAAGATTAAAAGCAACAATAGAAAAAGATAATACTAAAACAAGAGAAGAAGCTTTAATAGAAATATATAAGAGACTAAGACCAGGTGAACCACCAACAGTAGATAGTGCTGTATCTCTTATTGATTCATTATTCTTTGATGCGAAGAGATATGATTTGTCAAGAGTTGGTAGATATAAATTCAATAAAAAACTATCGATTAACCATAGAATCGCAAATCAAATTGCTGCTGAGAATATTGTAAACCCTACAACTGGTGAAGTAATAGTTGAAAAAGATCAAAAAATAGATAGAGAAACTGCTATAGAAATTCAAAATCTTGGAATTAATGTAGTGGATCTTCAAGTTGAGGATAAAGTAATAAGAGTCATAGGAAATAACTTTGTTAACCTTAATAAGGTAGTTAACTTTGATATTTCTGACCTTAATATTAGAGAAATGGTTCATTATCCAACATTAAAAGAAATATTAGATAATTACAGTGATGAAGAAGAAATTAAAGAGCAAATAAAAGCTAATAAAACTAGATTGATACCAAAACATATAATTAAAGATGATATGTATGCTACAGTGAGCTACGAGTTAGGACTAACTTACGATATCGGTTATATTGATGATATTGATCATTTAGGAAATAGACGAATTAGATCTGTAGGGGAACTTTTACAGAATCAATTTAGAATTGGATTATCTAGAATGGAAAGAGTAGTCAAGGAAAGAATGACAATTCAAGACCAAGAAGGAATAACTCCTCAAGCACTAATAAACATAAGGCCAGTAGCAGCAGCTATAAAAGAATTTTTTGGAAGTTCTCAACTTTCTCAATTTATGGATCAAACAAATCCATTATCAGAACTTACAAACAAAAGAAGATTATCTGCGCTAGGACCAGGTGGACTTTCAAGAGAGAGAGCTGGCTTTGAAGTTAGAGACGTTCATTACTCACACTATGGTAGAATGTGTCCAATAGAGACTCCAGAAGGACCTAATATAGGGCTTATTAACTCACTTGCAAGTTATGCTAAGGTAAATGAATATGGATTTATTGAAACACCATATAGACTTGTAGATAAAAAAACATCAATAGTTACAGACAAGATTGTTTATATGACTGCAGATGAAGAAGATTCATATTTAGTAGCACAAGCAAGCGAACCAATCGGTGATGATGGTACTTTTGTAGATGATAAGGTAACTGTAAGAAGTACAACAGAAATAATGATTGTTCCAAAAGATGAAGTTGATTTAATGGATATATCACCAAGACAGATAGTTTCTGTTGCAACTGCTATGATTCCATTTCTTGAGAATGATGATGCAAGTCGTGCACTTATGGGTTCGAACATGCAGCGTCAAGCAGTACCATTATTAAAGTCACAATCTCCAATTGTAGCTACTGGAATAGAATATAGAGCTGCAGTAGATTCTGGTGTTCTTCCGAAAGCTAGAAATGCCGGAATAGTTGAGTACGTAAGTGCTAACGAGATTAAAGTAAGAAGAGAAACAGACAGTGGACTCGATGTTTATAAAATTCTTAAGTTTAAAAGATCTAATCAGGGTACATGTATAAATCAGAAACCTATAGTTAATAAAGGAGAGAAAGTTGAAGTAAATTCTGTTTTAGCAGATGGTCCTTCAACAGATCTTGGAGAAATAGCTTTAGGTAAGAATATCCGTATTGGGTTTGTAACTTGGGAAGGTTATAATTATGAGGATGCAATGTTAATATCTGAAGAACTTGTTCGTGATGATATATTTACTTCAGTTCATATTGAAGAATACGAATCAGAAGCAAGAGATACTAAGCTTGGACCTGAAGAAATAACTAGAGACA
>NZ_CALEVF010000095.1 GCF_937920395.1 uncultured Clostridium sp.
TATGTACCAGTTTTCATTATGCCTGAATAAACTCTTGTAAAACAAAGTCTACCAACAAATGGGTCTGTGGCTATTTTAAATGCTAATGCTGCCATTGGTTCATCATCGCTAGGATGTCTTTCTAATGGTTGACCATCATCAATATCTTGGCCTTTAACGTTTGGTATATCAAGTGGTGATGGCATGTATTCTATAACTGCATCTATCATCATTTGAACACCTTTGTTTTTATATGAAGAACCACAGATTACAGGTACTATTTCATTGTTAATAACACCTTTTCTTAAAACTGCTTTTAATTCTGCTTCGCTTATTTCTTCACCATCAAGATATTTCATCATAAGATCTTCATCTAGCTCAGCTATTGCTTCTACCATAGCTGCTCTATATTCTTGTGCTAATTCTTTCATATTTTCTGGAATTTCAATTTCCTCTATTTGTGTTCCTAAATCATCTTTATAGACCTCTGCAATGTTTCTAACTAAATCTATAATTCCGAGGAACCCTTCTTCTTTACCTATTGGAAGTTGAATTGGAACTGCATTAGCTTTTAGTCTGTCTCTCATCATCTCAACAACTCTATAAAAATCTGCACCCATTATATCCATTTTATTAACATACGCCATTCTTGGAACATTGTACTTAGCAGCTTGTCTCCACACTGTTTCTGATTGTGGTTCAACTCCGCCCTTTGCAGCAAATACAGCAACTGCACCATCAAGTACTCTTAAAGCTCTTTGAACTTCAATTGTGAAATCTACGTGCCCTGGTGTGTCAATAATGTTTATATTATAACCTTTCCAAAAACAAGTTGTAGCCGCAGAAGTTATTGTTATACCTCTTTCTTGTTCTTGTACCATCCAATCCATTGTAGCTCCACCATCATGAACTTCACCTATTTTATGTGTTTTTCCTGTATAAAATAGTATACGTTCAGTAGTAGTTGTTTTACCAGCATCAATATGAGCCATAATACCTATGTTACGGAATTTTTCTAAAGCATATTCTCTAGCCACTATTTGTTCCTCCTCTCAACGAGTGATTTTAAATTTGACAAAACTGTCTTGGCAAAGCCAAAACAGTTTTGATATTAATACCTGTAATGAGCGAAAGCCTTGTTAGCTTCTGCCATCTTATGAATGTCTTCTCTTTTCTTAACTGCTGCTCCAGTGTTGTTTGCAGCTTCAAGTAATTCATTAGCAAGTTTTTCTCTTGCATATTTCTCGCCTCTGTTATCTGCAGCGAGTAATAACCATCTTAATCCTAATGTTTGTCTTCTCTCAGGTCTAACTTCGATAGGCACTTGATAATTAGCTCCACCTATTCTTCTAGCTTTTACTTCAAGTAATGGCATAACATTATTTAATGCTGCTTCAAAAACCTCTAAAGGTTCTTTACCTGTCTTTTCTTTGATTATGTCAAAAGCTTCATAGCATATTTTTTGTGCTACTCCTCTTTTACCATCCTCCATTACATTGTTTATTAACTTTGTAACGACTTTGCTGTTGTACATAGGATCTGGTAATACATCTCTTTTTGCAATATATCCTTTTCTCGGCACTTTACTTCCCTCCTTAATAATTTTAATTAACTCATAGGTACTCGATATTTCTACCGCAAAGCACTCTGTACTTCTGCAAATGTATGTAAATATAAAATTATCATATATATAAATGCTGAAGACATTGTACCTAAATTCAAAGCATTATTTTTTTGCTTGCTTTGGTCTCTTAGTACCGTATTTAGATCTACTTTGTAGTCTACCTGCAACTCCAGCTGAATCTAATGTTCCTCTGATGATATGGTATCTAACTCCTGGTAAATCTTTAACTTTTCCACCTCTTATAAGAACAACACTATGTTCTTGTAAGTTGTGGCCTACACCTGGAATGTAAGCAGTAACTTCATATCCGTTTGTAAGTCTAACTCTTGCAACTTTTCTTAATGCTGAGTTTGGCTTCTTAGGAGTTGTTGTCTTAACTACTGTACAAACGCCTCTTTTTTGTGGGCAATTTTTTAATGCTGGTGCAGCTGATTTTGTAACTAATGTCTTTCTGCCTTTTCTTATCAATTGGTTAATAGTTGGCATGGTTTCACCTCCCCATTTTTATAAGATGATTTTCATTTATATCAATGTGTCATAACACAACTTACGTTATGTTATCACATGATATATCTATATTATTTAGTTGCTAGCATTAATTTAATCTTCAAAACGCAATGCTGTTGCTGATGCAACATCTATGTCACAAAGATTTCCTAGTTCTTTCATTGTGTCTACAAATACTATTTGCAGGGAATTAACTTTGGCTAATTTTAGAATAGGCTCAGTAATACTATTATCAGCATCCTTGGCTATATACAAAACCTTACCCTGATTATTTTTTAATGCTTTTAGGGTTTGTTTAACTCCAACGACCTTCTGACCTACAATTTTATCTACCATTTATAACTCCCTTCATAACTATAATCATAAGATTTATCTAATTAAGATACATCTACTCGATTTAAATCACACACAAGGTGTATTTTATCATTTTAGTATCCGCCTGTCAACTAGTTACAACTTATAGTTCTAAATCATTTTCATTTTCTGCTTTAACTTCATCTTCAGTATTTATCTTTATGGTCCTATATCTTGTCATCCCAGTACCTGCAGGTATTAATTTTCCAATTATTACATTTTCTTTTAATCCAAGCAACGGATCAATTTTTCCTTTAATAGCTGCATCAGTAAGAACTCTTGTTGTCTCCTGGAATGATGCTGCTGACAAGAATGACTCTGTTGCAAGTGCGGCTTTAGTTATACCTAATAGGGATATTTTACCTACAGCAGGTACTCCACCTTCAGATTCAACTTTTGAATTAGCATCTTCAAAAGCAAAAATATCAACTAAATTGCCTGGAAGTAGTTCAGTATCTCCAGATTCTTCAATTTTAACTTTTCTTGTCATCTGTCTTACAACAACCTCTAGATGTTTATCATTAATATCAACACCTTGAAGTCTATAAACCTTTTGTACCTCTGATGATAAATAATTCTTAACTCCATTAACGCCTTTGATTCTTAAAATATCATGTGGGTTTACTGAACCCTCAATTATTTCGTCTCCAGCTTCAATTCTATCACCATTCGCTACTTTTAATCTTGAACCAAATGGTATATCGTAGCTTAATTCTTCTCCTGCATCACCAATTACAATTACAATTCTCTTTTTCTTAGTATCTTCCATTTTAACCGTACCACTAACATCACTTACTATTGCAAGTCCCTTTGGTTTTCTAGCTTCAAATAATTCCTCAACTCTTGGAAGTCCTTGAGTTATATCTGATCCTGCTACTCCACCAGTATGGAATGTTCTCATTGTAAGTTGTGTTCCTGGTTCTCCGATAGATTGAGCTGCAATTATTCCTACGGCTTCTCCTATATTTATTTTTTGAGAAGTTGCCATATTCATTCCATAACATTTAGCACAAACACCGATTTTAGCCTTACATGTAAATACTGATCTAATCATAACTTTCTTAACACCAGAATTTTGAACTTCTTGTGCTAAATTTATGTCCATATACTCACCCTTAGGAACTATTACTTTACCTGTCTTTGGATGAATAATATCTTCAGCAGAATATCTCCCAGTTAATCTTTCAACTAATTGTTCAATTACTTCGCTACCATCACAAATCTCTGAAACCTCAAAACCCTCGGTTGTTCCACAATCTTCGTGTCTTACTATAACATCTTGACATACATCAACAAGTCTTCTTGTTAGATAACCTGAATCGGCAGTCTTAAGTGCTGTATCTGC
>NZ_CALEVF010000096.1 GCF_937920395.1 uncultured Clostridium sp.
AATTGTTCATATTCAATATTTTCCCTAATTAAATTTATCTCCATATTATACCTCCTTGTATTTCTATTGGGGTAACATTTGCTAATCGTTACCCTCCTAAAATACCTACTATATAATATATATATAAATAGTTATCAAAATATGATATTTATTTTTTATAATCGTATAACATAATCCACCATATTTCTTAAATAAAAAAAACATATATTTTATAAAATACATTGTTATTACTAACTAAATGCATTTTATTTAATATATGTCTTGTTAATCCTAAATTCATAAGATTAATTTATAAATATAAAAAACGATACTATGATACAGTATCGCTTATCCTGCAAAAACTATTTGAACCGTCTTTGTCAAAACATCTGAATAACTATACGTCACAGTCCTGTGGGTGTCTTTTTCTAATCTAATAACAAAAATATTTGGATATGTCTTTTCAATAACTCCATTATCCACAAGAATTTTTCTTCTTCCACCATTAGCTTTAAGTGTTACCCTTTCGCCAACATGACTTTCAATTTCATCTTTTATTGAGGTCAATACATTAATTTTTTCCACTGCAAACACCCTCTTTCCACATTTTATATTATATATCATATATTTGTTTTTGTCAAGTAGGCATAACATTTTATCACTACTATAACAATTTTGTCAATGTCGATTTTGTGTTAATAAAATTCATTTTTCATTGGTTATTAGTCACATAATTAATTTTCATCTATTTTATGAGCCTTTACCCCCTAAACCCCTAATACAAAATTAATTGTATTATATTTTATATATACTGCGATTTAGGGAACCCCTCTCTATACTTACCTCTAGTTTGCAATCCACCTATACCTGCAATTCCTGTTATAGTATTTTCTATAACATCTTCTATTGCTACAACAGTTTCTATATTTGTATATGCAATCTTTTCTGATACTAAAACAGGATCTAAACAATGGATTAAAACACGATTTGGAGCGCTAGCAAAATTAGCTCCAGCATCTAAAATCGCTTCATAACATGATTGGCATGCGCCAGCAAATATAACTAAATCATCATAACTACTATTATACGATCTAAGCGCAATAACCGTCTCAACAAAATATTTTGAATTTCTATAATTATCTAAATTCATATAATCGGTTATTCCCTTAACCATGCCATCATGCCCTGTAATCACTACTATATCTGGCTTAACTTCTTTAACAAGATTTACTATTTCATTTGCTTGATCTTTTTCAGATATTACTCTACCTATAGCATCCAAAGATAACTGTTTATAAGTCTTTAGACAAACTTCTAAATATTCTGCATCTCCGTCTACATGTAATATTTTACCTGGTCTCCCAAAAATCATATTTTTATTTTTATATTCTTTATATTTTTCTTTTTTTGATTGTAATTCTTTGATTTTCCCTTTAAAATCAACTATTTCTGATTTATCTCCCCTAGTACCTTTAACCCTATTAATTAATATTTTTTTGATAGATTCATTTACCTTTTTATTGAAAACCCTATCAATTTCATAAATAGTATCTTCTGATACTAGTTGTAAATCGTCACCAGTTGAGTCTGCCTCTATCCTTAAATTTATTCCCTTAAGTAAAAACACATCTTTATCATCTCTTATCACAACATCCATTATTTTAAAAGTTATATCCCCACCGTAAGATTTTCTTACTACAATATCTCCTATTTTCACAATACCACCTCCACATTTAATCTCATAGTATATATTATGAAATTATAGCTAATAGGTGAGCATGAAAAAGTTATGTAAATATTTCATCTACATAACTTTAATAAATAATATAATTTAGACTATTTTTGATTAAATACTCTTTTATAATCTTCAATAAATACCATAAACTTATCTTTTTCAGAGATTAACTCCTCCATCTTCTTGTTAAAAGTGTTTTGAATCCATGTAACTTCGTTATAGTAGTATCTATTACACAATCTCCAATAACGTTGTGGGAATACTAGGAATGCATATATAAGTCTGTACTCTTCTAATGACAGAGGATTTACACTGCTGTATGCCTCTAATACTATTTCCGCATACTTTATGTCCCAATCCTGCTTTTTAAGCATTTTGATTAAAAAATTAGATAAATCATATGCTTTTACTTCTCTTTTGCAATAATCAAAATCAATTATGTTTACATCATTATTTTTATCAACAATAATATTATGATAAGTATAATCATGATGGCAAAATCCTTTTTCTTCTTCTGTTTGCCTACATATGTCAAAATACCTTGAGTCATCAAGTATTGCCATAGCTCTTTTACCGAGTATCTTTTGATCCTCTACACTCCTAATATAATTCATATCAAAATCAGTTTTAAAATTTTTCTTTTTTCTAATCATGCCTTGCATTTTATCAAAAGATTTTATTCTTTTTTCCATTAAATTTGGCCATCTTCCAAGATCTGTTTTTAACTTACTGTTTTCAGGTGGATCATACCCTTTTGATGCAATATGCATCAACGCTAAATGTTTTGCAGCTAATACTAAATCTTCTTCATTTCGAAAGTCACACTCGCGACCATCTATCCACTTTGAAAGTGTGTAAATATCTTCATTAACTAATGCATAAGGATTTCCTTCAGTATTTAAAAAATATCTATCCACCTTGTCAAAACCATTATTTGCAAGGTGTTCTTTAGCTCCGTATACAAACAAAAGTTTTTGTGTACCGTAACTTATTTTCTTTAAACACTTTGCTCCATCATCTGTCTTTAATAAATACACTCCCTTGTTGGGACGTATACTTTCTATTTTAATTCCGTATTGTCTTTCAATTTCAAATTCCCTCATCATATTACTCACCCCCCTTATCATTTATATTACTAATATTTCATTTTAGAATAAATTCTTGAATATTTTGAT
>NZ_CALEVF010000097.1 GCF_937920395.1 uncultured Clostridium sp.
ATACAAATACCTATCATATAAATATTCTTTTTCATTAGTTATCCTCCATTTTCATTAACGTTATTATAGATATTTAAAATAGAAAAAAGCAGGTACCTCAACGCTTGAGATATCTGCATTTATTATGGTGCTCCATCAGGGAATTGAACCCTGGACCCCCTGATTAAGAGTCAGGTGCTCTAACCAGCTGAGCTAATGAAGCATGTTAGACAACTTCTTTAGTATATATTATTTTTATGTGTTTGTAAATACTTTTTTTATAAAACTAATAGATAAATGTGCATCTACTAGTTTTATTTAACAAATTATACTATTATTTTATATAGTTTACATTATTTTCTCTTCTTTTTGGTGCATTAGTTACTTCTATTTTTTTATATCCTAGGCAAAATGAATGTATTTGTTTAAATCCTTCTGGAATTTCTAGTTCTTTAATGAACTCTTTACCTTTTTCACTATTTAATAGAATAGCAATAAGACCAACCCAACATGAACCAATTTCTAGCGATTCTGCAGCTATTAGCATATTCTCGGTAGCAACGCCACAATCAACTGAAGCTGAACTACTATTTATATTCCCCGATACTAATACTACCGTTGGTGCATTATAAAATACATGGAACTTTTCATTATCAGCAAATCTTCTAATATATTCATTATCGGAGTCTTTTGCAATTTCTTTAAAAGCATCACTTAATCTATCAATAATGTCTTTTCTTTGTATTACAGTAAAATGCCATGGTTGCTGATTATTAGCACTAGGTGCATAAATGCCTGCATCTATTATCTCCGTTAAATGTGCACCATTAATTTGTTCTGGTAAAAATGCTCTTGTACTTCTTCTATTTCTTATATTTTTCAAAGTTTCATTCATAATAACTCCTCCTAAGTGTATTTATTTTTTTAAGCTATAGTCACTAAAATAATACTATATCACATTTTCTCCATTAAACGCACAGAATCACTCATTTCTTGTTAAAAAAATTAAATCTATGCTATAATTATAGTTATTAAATTTAAACATAAGAGGTGACACATAATGATAGATATAAATGATAAGTTAGAAATAAACAATAAAATTACACATTTAATAGAAAATTTAAAAACTTCAGATGATAAACAAAGATCCGCTATAATAAACAAACTATCCCTGGATTATAATAATGCTATTCCAGTGTTATGGTCAAAAATAACAACCGAGGATGACCCAAGGACATTACTCTCTGTTATGAGAGATATTTTAAAAAAGGAAAAGCCAAAGGGAATGTTTAAAAGAACTATCGGCAACTCAAAGGAAAAGCTTATTACTCTTCTTTCTAATCCCGATCCAAAGGTTCGAAAAAATGTATGTGGTGTCATAGGTGAACTAGGAGACCCTGCATATTTAGAAGGCTTATATAACGCCTATAACGCCGAAGAAAAACTATTTGTGAGATATTCATATGTGCTAGCAATAGGTAACTGCGGTAGCGCTATTGATGGCGAAAAGCTAAAGAAAATGTTTGAAGAAGTAGTTCAGAATGAAAAAGCTTCAAAAGATAATGACTCGTTAATTACAACCAATAAACATATTAATGAAGAAAAACTAGCACTTACAAGAGCAATAGATAAATTATCTCCAACTGATCGCCACGAATTTAAAGGATTCGATGCACCTGTACCAATGTTACTCACAATTATGAATTATCAATATCAGCTTACTTTAGCTGAACTTGATGAAAAATCAATTGAAGGTAGACTTGTTAATGATGGCATACTTATCTGTGAGAACAATTTAGACAAAATTTATACCTGTAGGACTTTTTATGAACTTTTATATCCTTTAGGTGATTGCTCTGACGTGGAGTTTGATTATAAGATAATTGCATCTGAAATTATAAATGCAGACATTGTAGGCTTTTTAAATGGGTGTCACGATAATGAATCGAATACACCTTTTGGGTACAGAATTGAATTTAAAACTATGGACTCCAATAGAGATAGATCCGACTTTGTAAAAAATTTATCTAGAGAGTTAGACGAAATTTCCTCTGGGAATTTAAGAAATAGCCCATCCTCATATGAAGTTGAAATTCGAATACTTGAAAAAGATAATCTTTGTAATATATATATTAAGCTATATTCCTTTAAAGATGATAGATTCGACTATAGAAAGAACGACCTAGCTACATCTATAAATCCAGTAACTGCCGCTATCGTAATAAAATCTATAGAGCAATGGCTAGAACCTAGTGCTAAAGTTATAGATCCATTGTGTGGTGCAGGAACAATGCTTATAGAAAGATCTAAATTTGAGCAATCCGAGTCTTTAACAGGAATTGATATATTTAGAACCGCTATAACCGCTGCAACAATAAATTCTAAACTAGCTAATGTAGACATAGAGCTTATAGCTGATGATACAATAGAATTTGTTCCTTATACTCTATACGATGAGATTATAACAAATATGCCTTTTGATAATAAATCTACCACTCATAACAAGTATGCAGACCTATATAGTGCATTTATAACTAAAATTCCAAGGCTAGTAAAACCAAACGGAATGGCATTTGTGTACACAATAGAAAAAGAATTATTCAGAGAAAATCTACTAGATAGTGATCACCTTGAATTACTTAAAGAAATAAAAATTGAAAGTGGAAGACTTACACCTCATGTATTTGTTCTACGAGTAAAATAACAAATTAAAATTGTGTATAAAAAAACAAATGCACCTACATACAGGTACATTTGTTTTTTTTAGTTTATTCTTCCCACCAAGTATCTTTTGTTGAAACTGGTAAATGCCTTTTATGTTTAGATACATTGTATAACTTCAATATCTGTGCCTCATATTCGTCAGAGATATCTTCGCCTCTTAAATACATACAAACTTGATGATTTAATTCTGTTACTTCTTCTAAATTTGATTTATTATCCCACATACCACTTGTAGATACCTTATCAATTATAGATTTAGGAGCATTAAATATTTTAGCCATTTCATAAATTATACCTTTTGTTATCCCAGCAAGCGGTTTTACATCTGCAGCATCATCACCAAACTTAGTTACCATTCCTAGAGTTAATTCAGCAACATTTGAGTAGCCTGCAACTAAAACATCATAAACTTCAGCTATTCTATATGTAACTGTCATTCTTATTCTAGATTTTGTATTTCCTATATCTACTTTTGAAGAAGGTAAATTATGGAGAAGATCAAGAGATTCATTTACAGGTCCTGTTATATCATATGTTCTAAATACATCAGGTTGTATGGTACGCTTCTCAATTTCTAATTCTGCTATATCCGGATTAATTCCAAAAGGAAGAGATAAATTGATTAGCTCAAGTCCTGATTTTTTAATAAGCATACTAGTAACAAAACTGTCTACTCCACCTGTTAGGTTACATACGTAACCTTTTTTACCAGCAATCTGCGCATATTTTTTTAAGAAATCACAAATTTCCTCTATCATTCTATATGCATATTTTTCATCCGACTCATCTTCAAGAGGACAAGGTATACCAAATTCATTCGTTATCTCGGTTTGTTTAGTTTTATTCATTTCGTTCCCCCTTACACTTATTTTATACTTATTATAACACACATTATATATATAACGTTAAAACATTAACACTATTAATTATTATGATGATGTAACCTATAATAATCTTTATAAAATGAACTTAGAATACAACATTTATTTTACAACCACACTTTGGACATAAATCATTGCAAGTATTAACATTAATATGGTATCCATCCCTTTCGATAATTTTATATCCACACTTTGGACAGTATGTTGAGTTATCAATACTCGCGACATTACCCATATATACATAATTGAGATATTGCTCTGCTATCTTTCTATCTTCATTTATTACCTCAATATTTGTAGCAGGGTTTTCCATTTTATAACTCGGAAAGCATCTTGATAGATGAAGTGGAATATCTCTATTTAATGAAGCTATAAACCTTGCAATTTTTTCGACCTCAAGGCTAGAATCATTTTCACCATTTACAAGTAGTGTAGTTACTTCTACATGGCACTCTTTTGATGCCGTCCTTATAGTACTTAGTACTGGTAAAAGACTGCCTCCACACGTCCCACTATAGTACTCATTATTAAATGATTTTAAATCTATATTCATAGCATCCACATAAGGAAGTAGTTTCTTTATAGGCTCTTCATTTATATATCCATTTGTTACTAATACTATACTTATATCTTTAATTTTCTCTTTTAACAGCTTTGATGACTGGTACACATATTCATACCAAATGGAAGGTTCATTGTATGTAAATGCTACTCCAATATTATCTTCTAGGTCTTCGTAAACTTCCACTAATTTTTCTGGAGATAAATATTCACTTCTTGGTCTACCTTGCGATATTATATGGTTTTGACAAAATCCGCAACTAAAATTGCATCCAAAACTCCCAACTGATAATATATTGCTACCAGGTTTAAAGTGATACAATGGCTTTTTTTCTATTGGATCTTGAGCCATAGAAGTAATTTCTCCGTAATTTGTTGTGTAAAGAATTCCCTCGTGATTTACCCGCACATTACATTTTCCAAATTCACCATCGACAATAAAACAGTTATGAGGGCAAAGTTTACAATTTACATCACCTCCTATTTTCTCATAAAACAAAGCTTCTTTTTCCATATTTTCATCTCCTAGATATGCCGAATAACCTCAAACTTCTCTATAGAATAATCATCATTTATTAAGATACCAGCTTTATTAAGCACAATGTTTATTTGTTTATCTATTGTGTCAATGCCCTCAAGATCTGGCAATAATAATCCACTATTTTGACCACTTCTAACAATTACTCCATACTTCTTAGGATTTAGTTCTTCTTTTGAAGTTTTTATAGGCTTTGTTAAAATATCTACTGAAAATACAATATCATTAAGTTCTTCTAAAATTACGTTATTAAACCGTGGGTCGCCTTCTCCTGCTGAAACCGCATTTTGCATTATTTCTTCTGCAATATTTTCTGATGTTGGAAAAATGGTGCCTATGCACCCTCTTAATACTCCGAACTTTTTGAGAGATACAAAAACTCCTCTTTTGTTATTTATCATTTCACAAGTTACATAACCTGGTACATCCATATAATTGCCCTTTGCTAAATAATAGGTAAGACTTTCCCTCGCAAGACGTACATAAACATCCTCATTCTTTAGTCTCATATTATATTTTTTTTCTTTTTCTTTAGTTATTTCTGATAATATATCTCTGTCTCCTTTTTTAAGTTTAAATTCCATTACCGCATACCCGACTCCAAATGTACCTTCATAAGAAAGAAGTTCTCCCACTATATCATAACCATCCATTGCTCCAAGCATTATATAATAAGATCTCAAGCCACATTCTCCAGCCTTTTGTATCATTTCAGCATCCATATTAAATATGGAAGCTACATCACCATTTTTTAGTAATCTTATTATCCTCTTATCAAATTTTTCTCCATATGGATTGTATTCATATGGGCCTTCATCTTTAAGATGATGAGAAAGATCACCACTTGCTATAAACACAACATTTTTATTACTTTTTTGTACAGCCTCTTCTATTAATTTACCAAATTTATATAACTCAATAGGATTAATGCCACCATATGTAATGTGCACAAACTTAAAAAGTTTGTATTTATTAAAAACAAAATATAGTGGAACTATACATCCATGATCTAGTTCATATTCCCTACCATATTGTTTAAGGGTACTATTTGTTGCCCTTACAATTGGTATATTGATTTTTTCTGCCCTAACCATGATTTCTTGTGTAAGGTCCATATCTATCTCAAAACTCATAGAAACTTCTTGAGCTCCAAATTGCTTTAAACTTCCTGCTATAAATGGTTCAAAAGAGACTGCTATAGCATCAGAAAACATAGTACCATGTGGTGTAACCATTATTATTACCTCTGGTTTTAAATCAGCTATTTCACGCCCAATTCTCTCACATGCATCATATGTGCTTTTTATCTTCCTTTCTTCCCCATGTCCCACCTCTGGAATTAATATAGGGGGATGTGGCATTGCAACATAAGCTACTATTTTACCCATTATCGTCACCTCTCATATTTACTAATAAATATATTTTGCCCACTACTTTAAATTCATATCCATAAATTTTTTAATAATTAATTATTAATTTAACTATTAATCATTAATTCAAATTAAATTAATGGATAACATAAAAGGGGCCGTCTCAAAATAGAAAGTAATTTCTATTGCGAGATGGCTCTTTTTTT
>NZ_CALEVF010000098.1 GCF_937920395.1 uncultured Clostridium sp.
TAGCTGAAGAGGGTATCCTTACTGTGGTAGTTACTATAGAAAGAGAGACTTATAGTATCGTAGCAGGGCCAGACATAATAACTAGAGGATTTGTATATATGAAAGAATCCAATGAACTTATTAATGAAGCTAGAGACATCGTAAGGAAAGAATTAGAACAGTGCTTAGGTAATAAAGTTAAAGAATGGGCAGTAATAAAATCTAGTATTAGAAATGCATTAGGCCAATTCTTATATATAAAAACTAAGAGAAGACCTATAATTATACCAATAATAATGGAAATATAATAAAACTAAGTTTTGTAATTTATATTTAGTTATGGAAAAGAGTGTGTATTGTAATGATACATACTCTTTTGTATGCTACATAATATTATAAGGTTAATAAGTTATAAACTTAAGGAGTGAAAAAACATTGAAAAAAATTATTAGCATGATGCTTTTGACATGTATTATATTTACATTAGTTGGATGCTCAAAGGTTACATTTAATATGAAAAAAGAAGCTACAGGACAGGTTATAACTGACAATTCAAAGATACAGGTAGTAGTGTCTTTTAATCCATTGGAAGAATTTGCGAAGGCTGTAGGTAAAGATAAAATACAGGTAAAAACGGTAATACCACAAGGCGTTGAACCACATGATTTTGAACCTAAAATAAAGGATATGAAAAGTATAAGCAACGCTGATTTATTTGTTTATTCGGGATTTGGAATGGAAGCCTGGGTACCTAAAACTCTAGATGCTATAAATAATAAGAATTTAGTTGTAGTTAATTCCTCACTTGGAATAAATCCGATAAAAAGTGGAGAGGATCAAGTTCAGGAGCAGGGACAATATGATCCACATATATGGCTTAGTTTAAAAGACGCTAAAATTCAAACTAAAAACATAAAAGATTCATTGGTTAAAATAGATAAGAAAAATGAAGGATATTATGAGAAGAATTATGAAGATTTCTCAAAGAAACTTGATAAGCTTTATAGTGAATATAATTTAAAATTTGCAGGTGTGAAAAATAAGAATTTTGTTACAGGACATGCTGCATTTGGTTATTTGTGCAGAGATTTTGGGTTAAAACAAAATAGTGTAGAAGATGTATTTGCAGGAGGAGAGCCTACCCCTCAAAAACTGAAAAAAATAATTGATCTATCCAAAGAGTATAGAGTTAAAGTGGTTTTTATGGAGGAACTGGCCAGTCCTAGAGTATCTGAAACTCTTGCGAAAGAGGTAGGCGCTAAAGTAAAAAAGATATACACAATAGAAAGCAATGAAGATAATAAAGGTTACCTAGAAAGTATGGAAGATAATTTGTCTGAGATATATGATAGTTTAAAATAATAATTGGCCCCCCCGTCTTAATTAAGGCGGGGGTTAATTATAATAATAATTATTATTTAAAGATGTTTATAATAGATTGAAATTTACCTCTATTATAAATAATACAACCTAAATATAGTCATCATATGAATTATATTGTAAATGTGTGTAATATTATGTATAATAAGAGGATATTTAATAAATAAGTTTTAATAGGGAGGCAACTATGAATGTTTTTTTGGCAAGACAGCCAATTCTTGATAAATTCAATAAATTACTTGGATATGAATTGTTATTTAGAAATAGTGAAAAAAACGTATATCAAGCGGAAGATGGAGATAAGGCAACTATTGAAGTTATAAAAAATAGTTTTGTAAATATAGGAATTCAAGAAGTAACCGGTGGTAAAAAGGCATTTATTAATTTCACTGAAAATATTTTAAAATCAGATATTTTCAAGGTATTACCACCAGAAACGGTAATAATTGAAATATTAGAGGATATAGAGCCTACAGATGAAATAATAGAGTTATGTAAAAATTTAAAAAAACAAGGATATCTCATAGCATTAGATGATTTTGTTTATTCAAGTAAGTACATAAAACTTATAGAGGTTGTTGATATAATTAAAGTGGATTTTAAAATAACTAAAGGTTATGAGAGAAGAAAAGTAATTGAAAAGGTGAACTCGAAACATATAAAGTTTATAGCGGAAAAAGTTGAAGATATGGAAGAATTCAATCAAGCAGTTTCATTTGGGTATACATACTTCCAAGGTTATTATTTTAGTAGACCGCTAATAGTTTCAGGAAAAAGAATATCAGAAAATAAGATTGTTAATATAATGTTATTGCAGGAAATTAATAGTGGTAGTTTTGATATAGATAAAATAGAAGGTTTAATAAAAAAATATTACTACCAAGATATTAAATATCCCAGTAGTAATAAAGAATCAATGCTTAGTTATTAAAGCATTTTTAATTATAACTTTGACTATTCTTCGCCAAATTTACTTTCTACAAGGCTTACTAAAGCAGCCATAGCTTCTTTTTCATCTGCGCCTTCTGT
>NZ_CALEVF010000099.1 GCF_937920395.1 uncultured Clostridium sp.
TTAGCGAGATAATCATTAACCTTATTACCTCGTTTGTTCCAAAGGTTTCCTTGGGCTTTAGTAGTGCGTGTGATATTTTGTTTATCTTTAATTGATTGCAATTTGCAACTTCGCTTATTTGTACTTACCTGCTTTTGCTAATTTAAGCAATGCAAAAAACGACTTAAAACTTGCATCTACAACTTTCATTATTTGTTGGGCTGAATTACTATTAAGTATTTCGTAGTTTTCATTAGTTTTGCAAACATGATAGTTTTTAATGTAACTTAAGAACTTCTTTTCAGTAAAATAATGTTGACGAATACTATACAATGCTACATTGTACATGTTTTTAGATAAAATACATAGTTGTTTAAGTGCTTTATATTCCTTAGCTGACAAATCTTTAAGTTGTTGTTTTTGAACTCCGTACAAGATTTCCTTTTCTACTTTTTTTGAACTGTTAGTCATTGAGACTCCTCCTTTCACAAATGTTTTATATTAATATTATGTCCAAATATCGATGAAAATATGAGTATATTCTCTATTAATATTATACTTGTAAGTAATTGCTTTATTTTTATAAACTGCCCTAAGCTAGACGGAATTCACCACCCACCTATAGAGGATGGGCGTACTCTTTCGCAACAGGATAGGTTTAGAAAAGGGTTAGTTCCGTCTTAGCTAACGCTAAGAAATGCAATTCATTAAAAAAAATAAATATAAAAGGGGAAATTAATATGATATATGATTACAAAGTAAAAACTACAGAGGGTAATGAAGTTTCAATGGAAGATTATAAAGGAAAGGTACTTTTAATAGTTAACACAGCTACTGGTTGCGGTTTTACACCACAATATGAAGGACTTCAAAAACTTTATGACAAATACGGCAAAGACGGATTTGAAATATTAGATTTCCCAAGCAATCAATTCTTTGCTCAAGCTCCAGGAACTAACGAGGAAATTTCTAATTTTTGTGCAATAACATATGGTACAACTTTTAAAACTTTTGCTAAAATAGATGTAAATGGCGAAACTGCAAATGAACTATATAAATTTCTAAAAAAAGAAGCTCCTACAGCTACTGAAGATGATGCATCAAAAGGTTTCTACACTAAATTATCTGGTCTAGGATTTAATACATCTGAATCTGATATCAAATGGAATTTCACAAAATTCCTTGTAGATAAAACTGGTAAAGTTATTGCTAGATTTGCTCCAACATTTGAGCCAGAGAAAATGGAAGAAAACATTAAATCTTTACTATAAATTAAACAAAAGATTATATTATTGTTAGTAAAAACAATAGTATAATCTTTTTTATTTTAATAATTGTTAATATATGTTCTATTATAGTTACTGATTTAGATTGTCTTTTCTTCTGCTTCCATCCATATGAAATATTCGCAGTAAGTGTATTTCTTCAATAAGAAAAATAGCTATAACACTTATCAATAATAATAACAATTGCATACTGTCCTCATTAATAGCGATTGGTCGAATCAATGCCCAAATCCCAAAAACAGCATTAACACCCCCAAATATTAGCATTATAAATCCACTATGTTTTTGTGATACGTCCCAAGTGTCTTGATTTTTCATTGACAAAGGTGTTTTATATCCCATCACACCATTTATACTTTCTGGTGGATACTTCATTAAGCTAAACCCAAATATACTAAAACATATTCCAACAATTAAACTCATACGTCTTCCCCCATAAATTATTAATGTCGTTAAGTAAAAATAAACAAATCCTCATGCCACCTCAACTATGTATTATATACATTTTCAAATAAGATGTTCACTTTATTATACTATTAATGGCATAAATTACATATATAAATTTCAATTTTCCTTAAATTCTTTCATTCTTCTTTCATTATATATACTTGTTATCTTTGATAAAAAAAGTTCATAAAACTATAGGAGCCAAAATCTTTATATAATGAAGATTTCAGCTCCTATTACTTTTAACTATTAAATTAGTTGTTTTTATTTTTTATCAATCGCTAAAACTGTATGAAGAGCTACGTTTATACCATTGCAGCAATCTTCAAGCGATGTAAATTCTGGTTCACAATGACTGTGTCCATCCTTACTTGGAACAAAAATCATAGTAGTAGGTAACATTTCCGCAGCAAATTGTGCATCATGTCCTGCACCACTGTACATTTTTTTACTTGTATACCCACATTTATCTGAGCTTTCTTGAACTAATCCTACTAGTTTTTCATTAAACTCAATTGTGTTACGTGCCCAAGCTTCTTCATATTTAACTTCACATTTATCTAATTCTTTAGGCATATTTTTAATTATTTCAACAACTTGTTTAATAACTTTTGGATCCTTATGTCTTGCATCTAACGAGAAGTCAACAAGGTCCGGAATGCAAGTGTGTACACATGGATGACAAATAATTTCGCCTGTTGTATAAACAAGATTACTATCAAGCTTGTCAAGCTGTTCATGTAAATACTTAAGAGCAGATGATGAGGCCAAAAGAGCATCTCTTCTGTATTTCATTGGAGTAGTTCCCGCATGGTCAGTCTGTCCATAAGTTCTAATTCTGTAATTAACCATTCCTACAACGCCCTGAACAACACCGATTTGCTTATTTTCAGCTTCAAGAACAGGACCCTGCTCTATGTGTAATTCTAGCATTGCCATGTAATCTTTAGGATTTAGTCTGTTTGAAATATCACCTATATATCCACTCTGCTCCAAAGCTTGTCCAAAGGTTTTCCCCTCACAACTCTTTGTAGCTAACATTTTACCTTTATCAAATTTACCACAGACTACACCCGAGCACATCATTGCAGGTGGATAAAGTGACCCTTCTTCATTGGTCCAAATCATAGCTGTAATTGGATGTCTATGAGGAATTTTTTCTGTAACAATTGTTTCAACTACTTCCATTCCTGTCATAACTCCCAAAATACCATCGTAGTTACCACCATTTCTAACGGAATCACAATGAGATGCCATTACAATTCTAGGAAACCCCGCTTCTGTACCTGGAAAAGTCGCGTACATATTTGCCAAATCGTCGGTTACAACTTTAACACCAAGTGCAAGCATTCTCTTACTGAATTCCGCTCTTGCCTCAAGTGCCTCTTTTGACAAAGAAAGTCTTGTTATCCCGCCATGTCCTGCATCACCAAATTTGGAAAATGTCTCAATTTTGTTTTGTACCCTTTCTTTATTACAAGTTAACATTCTACTAACCCCCATTTTTATATTATTTGAGGTGAAGTTCTTTTTATGAACTTGCCTCTTCCTTCTTCACCTACAAATTGACCGTCCCTCGCAATTACATTTCCTCTACTTATCGTAACCGTTGGGTATCCTTTTAACTTAAACCCTTCATATGGTGTATAATCTACATTTTCATGTAACATTGATTTTGTTA